>NZ_JBBNLR010000027.1:0-30419 GCF_040092375.1 Collinsella sp. CLA-ER-H5 | reverse complement strand
CCCAACCTCGTTGCGGCGCGGCTGCGCCTCTGGCACTTCAACAACATTGTCGCAGCCCCGACCCGCGGTCACGAGCGGGGGCTCCTGTCGTTTCCGTGCCCCTGGATTGGGTCATAGTGTCTGACTTCGCCAAGACATCGGTGTTGCCCGACCAGTCGTTTTGGCACTTAGGTGGCAATTAGGGACGTTCCTTATGTGCCGGCACTTGGGGACACTCCTTGCGCTGATAGTCGTTGGGTTAGTCGTTGGGGACGTTCTTGTTTGACTAGTCATTTAAGAACGTCCCAAACGACTAACTTCCTTCCCGTAACCTTTCTGCAACAATTTGCCCTTCACGCTGCCCGACTTCGCTCGTAACGTTCCCTGCGCTACACTTAGTCGCACTGTGGCGCTGCCGCGCCGCGCCCGAACCAAGGGGGACACTCATGAAGAACACTCAGCTGCTGCTGATCAACGATATGTGCGGTTACGGCAAGGTCGCGCTTTCCGCCATGCTGCCGGTGCTGTCGCACATGGGCTATCGCATTCACAACCTGCCGACGGCCCTCGTTTCCGATACGCTCAACTACCCCAAGTTCTACATCCACGACACCACGGAGTATGTCCGCCAGAGCCTCGCTATCTGGGAGGAGCTCGGCTTTGAGTTCGACGCCATCTCGACCGGCTTTATCGTGACCGAGGAAGAGACGCGCATCATCTCGGACTTCTGCCACCGCCGTGCGCAAAAGGGCACCAAGGTGTTCGTTGACCCCATCATGGGCGACAACGGCAAGCTCTATGCGGGCGTGCCCGAGTCCACGATTGGCCTTATGCGGCGCCTGCTGGAGTGCGCAGACTACGCGGTGCCCAACTATACCGAGGCGTGCCTGCTTGCCGATAGGCCTATCGCCGAGCAAATTACGCCCGATGAGGCCCGCGCCCTTGTGGACGCTGTGCGCGAGCTGGGTGCCAAGTCGGTGGTCATTACGAGCGCCGTGGTCAATGGCACGAACGCGGTTATCGGTTACGACCATGTGGCGGGGGAGTACTTCACGATTCCCTTTGAGCTCATTCCGGTCTATTTCCCGGGCACGGGCGACACGTTCTCGGCGGTGCTCGTCGGCCGCGTTATGGCCGGTTGGAGCCTGCAGCGTGCGACGAGCGATGCCATGCGCGTGGTAGCGGAGCTTATCGAGCGCAATGCCGACCAGGAGGATAAGTCCGCCGGCCTTCCCATCGAGGCCTGCCTGGATGTGATTGACCATGAGTAATGCTGATGAGGGCGGCGTCAAGCCTGCGGGCGAGAACAAGCCGCTCGGCGCGCCGCGTGGCAAGCGTCCGCGTATCCGCGTGAGCTGCGTGGACCAGCTGGGTGCGTGCCGCTGCCACCATGGTCACAAGCCGGGCGACGTCTTTGACTTCGACCGAGACCGCGGCAAGATGTGCGCTATGGCCTGCCATGTGGGCTTTCCCTATATCGATATCCTGCGCTATGGCGGAACCGTGCCTGGCAACGAGCCCGGCACGGCAAAGTTCTGCTGCCCCGAGGTCGATACGCTGAACGTCTGGCTTGCCGAGATCGTCGACGAGTAGTCGAGCGCAATGTGACAAAGGGACAGTCCCTTTGTCACATTCGCCGGGGCTGCCCCTTCTTTTTGCTTATAATCCTAAATCTCTGCATTTCATCCGATTTTAGGTTCTAAAAATCCTACATTTCATCGATAATTAAGCGCATAAAACTTTGCATTTCATTTGATGACACTGAGGGGAGAGCCTATGCTGCGCAGGAAAATAGCGGCAGAGCTGGAGCGTTGGCTGAAGTCTGCCGAGCAAAAGGCCTTATTCATCACGGGTTCTCGCCAGATCGGCAAAAGCTATTCGATTCGCGCATTTGGCAAAGCCAGCCATGCAACCTACATCGAGCTCAATCTCATGGAAAATCGCCAGGCAAAAGATGCTCTTCTCGAGGCGCGGAATGCCGATGATTTCATCAGCAGGGTGACGCTTCTTTCGGGAAAGTCGATTGCACCAGGCAAAACGCTCGTGTTTATCGATGAGGTCCAAGAGGCCCCCGACATCATGACGATGGCAAAGTTCCTTGTAGAGGACGGGAGGTGCCGCTGGGCGTTTTCGGGGTCAATGCTCGGGACCCAGTTCAAGGGCGTCAGGTCCTATCCCGTGGGGTATGTCCACGAGCTTAGGATGTTCCCGCTCGATTTTGAGGAGTTTTGCTGGGCAACCGGGGTGAGCGAGGGGGCTCGCCAAACGATACGTGACGCGTGTATCAGCGAGAGGCCCATTCCTGATTACATTCATGACGCGATGATGGCAAACTTCAGGACCTATACCGTTGTCGGCGGAATGCCGGAGGTCGTGCAGCGTTTCCTTGACACGCAGGGCGACCTTGCCTCTGTTCGTCAGCTACAGTCCGAGCTCAACGAACAGTACCGACGGGATATTTCCAAGTATGCAAGCGGGCGTGCCCTTCAGGTGCAGAGCATCTACGATCAGCTCCCCATTATGCTTGAGGGCGAACACAAGCGTTTCGTGCTCAATTCCATTGACCCCAAGGCGCATTATGAGAAGTACCAGCGAGATTTTGTCTGGCTTGTCGATGCCGGCGTTGCTCTCAAAGCCGATATCGTAACCGAGCCAAAGTCGCCCCTGCTCAAGACGGCACGGCCATCGCAGTTCAAGCTATACCAATCGGATACGGGCATGTTGATGGCGCGCTACCCCGTTGGAGTCGCCCAAGCGGCGTATCTTGATAGCAAGGAGCCCAATCTGGGCGGCATTTACGAAAACGTGGTGGCCCAGCAGCTGGCTGCCCAAAATCGCCAGCTTTACTACTATCAGACAAAAAAGCGCGGTGAAGTGGACTTTGTGGTCGATGGGCCGGATGGGACGGCTGTTCCGATCGAGGTTAAATCGGGCTCCTATTACCACGCGCACGCTGCGCTCGGTCATGTGCTTGATACGGCTGAATATGGCGTAAGGCTCGGGATTGTTTTCTCGAGAGGCAACGTTGAGCGCAACGGAGCGGTTCTCTATTTGCCGCTATATGCGACCTGGGCCCTTTCGGATGTTTTGGGCGACTCCTGCGCCGAGGGGATAAAGCTGGAGGTCAAGCCGGTCTAGGGCCAGTCCCGGATGTGGCAAAGGGGCAGTCCCTTTGTCACATTCATGAGCGTGGATTTTCTCCCGTTTAGAGCGCACTCGAGCGCTCAAAGTGGGAGAAAACCCACGCTCGTTTCGCGCCGGAGACGTGGCTCGCGACCTCGCTTGTCTACAGTTGCTCGAGCATAGCGGTGCAACCGTCGAGCACGTCGCGGTAGGTGGCATCGAAGTTGCCGGTGTACCAGGGATCGGCCACGTCACCGGGGCGCTCGGTCCAATCGAGCAAGCGTGTAACCTTGCCGTCGGGGTCGTCGCCAAAGATGCGCCGCAGGCCGCGGGCGTTCTCGTCGTCCATATAGACAATGTGGTCCCAGTCGCCATACTCCGCGCGACGCACCTGGCGGGCACGGTGCGCAACGACGGGAATCCCGACTTCACGCAGCTTGGCGACCGTGCCATGATGCGGCGGGTTGCCGATCTCCTCAGTTGAGGTCGCAGCGGAGTCAATGACAAACTCGCCCGCGCGCCCGGCGCGCCGCACCAGCTCGGTAAACACGGACTCAGCCATCGTCGAGCGACAGATGTTCCCATGGCAGATAAACAGTACACGTTGCATATGCGGTTTCCTTTCGATCGCCATCATCGAGCTCGAGTATCGCATCTACGCCTGCGCCATCGTCCTCTTGCGTTCCCAGCGAGCCAACTTAATCGTCACCAGCGTGAGCGCCCAGGCCACAAGCGAGAACACGGCACCGACCGCGCCTACATATGCAATGCCAACGCTGCTTACCACGGCGCCGCCCACTGCGGTGCCAAACGAGATGCCGACGTTAAACGCCATGGGCTCAACCGAACTTGCGAGTACCATCGACTTGGGATGGCGGCTGCGTGCCACGTCCATAAAGTGCGTGATGCACGACACCGAGAACAGGTACATGAGCAGCGCCAGGCTAAAGACAAAGACCAGCGCGAGCGGCATGGTGCCGCCCACAGCAAACAGTCCGAGTAACGCTGCAGCCTGCAGCACAAACGTCACGAGTAGCGCCTTCATGCCAAAGCGCGCATCGATCCATCCGCCCAGGATGTTCGAGATCAGGCAGAACACGCCGTAGGCCATGAGCGTGGTACTGGCTTCGACCGTGCCCATGCCCAGCACCTGCTCAAGATAAGGCGTCACGTAGCCGTAAAAAACGTAGACCGACCCCACGCCAAACAAAAAGATGAGCATGCCGGTGATGATGCTCGGCTCGCGTAGTAGACCCGCCTGTTCGCGAAAAGTGGCGGGCTCGTCGGTTTGCCCAGCGCGCGGCATAAACGCCACGAGCGCTCCGCAGATCAGAACGGCAAAGGTCAGCGTGCCGTACATGGCCACGTGCCAGTCGAGCGTGTCGGCCACAAACTTGCCGATCGAAGTGACAAAGACCATTGCCACGGAAAACGCGCCGTACACTACCGAGATGGCGAGTGAGGTCTGCTGCGGGGACAGCAGCTCAGGGATGTACGTTACGCCCACGGCGAGCAGCGCACCCGAGACGGAGCCCAGGACAATACGCGAGATAAACAGCACTTGAAAGTTGGGCGCCAGCGCCATAACCAAATTGCCGAGCACAAAGACGATGCTGTAGCACACGAGCAGCTGGTAGCGGCGAAAACGCCCCGTGCTGAGCGCAAGCACTGGCGTCGCGATGGCGTAGACAAGCGCAAACACGCTAATAAGTTGGCCTGCGGTGGCAAGCGATACGCCGAGTTCCGTTGCCAAGTCGCTTTCGATGCCGATGACCACGAACTCGGAGCAGCCGAGCGAGAATCCCAACAGCACGAGCAGCGCCAGGCAGAGCTTGGTGCGCGCAGGGGAGAGCGCGGCGGCGGTTGACTTACTTTTAGGCGTGGTTGCGGCGGTCAAGGTTGTCACTCCAATGTCGCATGAATAAGCGAGATTCAATCCCTGCAACTCTAGCAGAATGTGACAAAGGGACAGTCTCTTTGTCACATTGCGCTGCCGGCCGGTCGCCCAAACCGTCACAACATTCGGCGAAAATCTCGAAATCGAGGAAAAACGTCGAATGTTGTGATGGTTTTCCTATCTGTGCCGGCGAGCTGCCGTGCCGTCTGGGGGTATAAGACTAGCGAGTGTTTATTTGCGAGGCCTAAGGGGCGCCCCGTATGGATATCGATAACTTTGAATGGTGGTATAGCGAGGGTGAGGCTCCGGACGAGGAGTGGGACGAGCCCATGCCGCGTGACGTGTCGAGCGACGAGGACGAGACCGGCAACGACGTCGCCGCCGATTCGGACGCCGCCCTCGACCCCGTCGAGCCCCTGACCTTCGAACAAGCTTGGGCCCAGGCCGAGGCAGACGAGGCCAAGGCCGACGCTACGGCCACGCTCGGCGAGCCAGCCGACATGTCCATCTCGCCGGCAAAGATCCCGCAGCCGCGTCACACCATCGACCCCGACAGCACGGCATCCTTCAGCATTCTCGACGTGCCCGCGCAAGGCGCCCAGGCACCTGCGCCCACACATCGCCCCGACCTGGCTCGTGAGGAAGACGCGGGCCGCCGTTCTCCGCTCGGCCCCATCCTTATCGCCTTCATGGCCGGCGTTATCGCATGCTCGGTAATTGGAAACGTCTGGAGCCATGTTGAACAACAGCGAAAAGACGCCGCCAAGGTCGAGATGTCTATCGAGCAATCGCTCGGCCGCACGCGCTCGGTACATGTGTCGGTCGAGGTCAAGGACGGCGCGACGTGGGACACCGCGCGTGGCGACAGCCAAATGCTCATCCACATCGTGGGGCGTACGCTCAAAGGGCAGACGATTGACGAGTATCAATACGTCAATTCCGCTGGTGACGGCATCGAACTTAAGCCCGGCGACTACGAGCTCACCGTCGATGAACCGCCCGTCGCCACCGACGGCACGCGCTTCCGTGCCTCAAAGCGCATGGTCCCCGTGAGCTTTAACTCACAGGCGCCCGACACGGTCGACACCACACCGCAGGGCAGGTTCGACCTTTACGTGGATACCCAGTAGGCACTCGCCGCTCATTCCGCTATGGCTACTCAATAATCGCCTGCCGTCCCGTCCCGCCGCCAAGAGTGGGACAATAGCCCTCGACACTATTGTTTACTTTTGGAGGAAGTAGCATGTCTACTGTCACTACCATCAAGCGCGGCGGCCTCACCGCGGCCATCGATTCCATGGGTGCCCAGCTCACGAGCCTTGCCCTCAACGGCAACGAGTATCTGTGGCAGGGCGACCCCGCCTTTTGGGGCAAGCATGCGCCCATCCTGTTCCCCATTGTGGGCTCGCTGCGCAACAACACGGCGACGTCTGCGGCCGGCACCTGCGAGATGCCGCGCCACGGACTCGCGCGCATCGTCGAACACAAGCTGGTCGAGGTTTCGGAGGACGGCTCCTCGGTAACGTACGAGATCACCGACACGCCCGAGTCGCTCAAGGCGTTCCCGTTCCACTTTAAGCTCAACATGACCTATGCCCTGACTGGTGACGCCACACTTACCCAGACCTTTGCCGTCACCAATACCGGCGACGTGGACCTGCCGTTCTCGGTGGGCGGCCACCCCGCGTTTAACGTACCGGCTCCCGGTGCCGAGGACGAGGCATTCGAGGATTACGAGCTGGCGTTTACCGAGGCTTGGACTAATGAGGCTCCCATCATCACGCCCGACGGTCTTATGACGTTCGAGGGCAGTTACAAGGCTCCCGATAACTCGGACGTGCTGCCCATCACGCACCGCAGCTTCGATAACGACGCCATCATGTTCACCGATACCCCGGGCTCCACGCTCACGCTGCGCGGCCGCAAGTCGGGCCACGGCGTCAAGATCGACTTTGAGGGCTTTAAGTACATTGGCGTGTGGTCTGCCGCCAACGACGCCCCGTTTGTGGCGCTCGAGCCCTGGACCGGTCACACCACCATGGACACCGAGGACGACGTCTTTGAGCACAAGGTCAACACCATCACCTTGGCTCCCGGCGAGACGGATGTTCGCAGCTTTAGCGTTACTCTGCTTTAACAGGCTGCATACCTGGGACTAGTCGTTGGGGACGTTCTTGTTTGACTAGTCGTTTAAGAACGTCTCCAACGACTATCAATCGTTTTCAGTTCGTAAACTTGCATATATGCATTTATATATGCATTTGCTGGAGGTAGCGCTGAGCGGTATCCTGTTAAGTCGTCAGCATACGATTCAACAGGGAAGGCAGATTATGCATTCTCCCCATCAACGCGACGCGCATCCGCAGCCGATATGCAGCCGTCGCATCTTTTTGGGTAGCGCTCTCGCTGCGAGCGCTACTGTCGTCGCCGGCGCACTTGCCGGTTGCCAGCGCCCCTCCACGCTGGAAGTAGTTCAGCCCACGACGGGTGGCGGTCGCGACGACCTGTCCGATTCCGTTATCGGCAAGGATAAGATCCGCATTGGCATGGAGGCGGCCTACGCCCCGTACAACTGGCAGGTTTCCGAAGCCAGCGAGTACACCATCCCCATCGACAACGTGCAGGGCGCCTATGCCGATGGCTACGACGTGCAGATCGCCAAGATCGTCTGCAAGGCCCTCGGTGGCGAGCCCGTTGCCGTCAAGCAGAGCTTTTCGGGCCTTATCGATTCGCTCAACAACGGCCAAATCGACCTCATCATCGCCGGCATGAGCGCCACGCCCGAGCGCGAAGAGTCGGTCGGCTTCTCCGACCCGTACTTCATTGGCTACTTTGGCCTATTCGTAAAAGAGGGCTCGCCCTACCAAAACGCCACCAAGCTTAGCGACTTTAGCGGTGCCACGGTGCTCGGCCAAAAGGACACCATGCTCGACACCGTCATCGACGAGATCCCGGGCGTTGTGCACAAAAACCCGGTCGACTCCGTCCCCACGGTGTTCTCGAACCTGCTGCAGGGCACCTGCGACGCCGTGACCTACAACACCGAGAACGAGAAGGGCTATATGGCTCAAAACCCGGGCATCGTTCCCATTCATTTTGCCGAAGGCGAGGGCTTTAAGCAGGAGGTCGCGGCAAACGTCGGCTGCCGCAAGGGCTCGGACAAACTGCTTAAGCTCATCGACAAGACACTCAAGGGCATTAGCCAAGAGGAGCGCGACCAAATGTGGGACGCGTGCCTCGACCGTCAGCCGGCATAGGGAGGCAGCATGAAAACCGTCAATCGCCTGGCCTCCTTTATCAAGGCCGATCACCGTTACGTATACCTGGGCACGAGCGTCATCGCGGCGCTTGGCCTGGCGTTTAGCCAGCGCAACCCCACGCCGCTGAGCTTTTTGGCGCCCACTGGCATCTTCCAGGACTGCCTTTGGGCGATCCTGTGGGCCTGGGTCGTCGTGTCGGCGGCGGCACTCGTCACCAAGCTCATGCACTGGAACGACTATCGCGAAAAGTCGCCGTTCGCCTCCGAGCGTTTCCGCCGCGGCGCGCGCCTGGGTAGCTATGTTGTGGTCGCCATCGCAGCGATCTTTTTCGTGGACCGCTGCATCATGTCGTTTATCGACCTGGTGCAAGTGAGCATTGTCTCGGACTCCAACCCCAGCGACTTTTTGTCGAGCCTGGTCTACATGACCTACAAGAGCGGCGACTTCTTTATCCGCGGCATCGAGATCACCATCGCACTTGCGACCTTCGGTACCGTCATCGCCTTTTTCCTGGCACTGCTCTTTGTGTTCCTGCGTATTCAGACGTTCGATCGCGTGGACAACGACCTGGTGCGCTTCTTTAAGAGTATCGGCCGCGGCTTTGCGACCATCTACTCCACCATCGTGCGCGGCACGCCCATGATGGTTCAGGGCCTGCTCATCTATTACGCGGGCTTCACCGTTTTGCGCGGCATGGGCTTCGAGACCGCTCAGGCCAACCAGATTTGGAGTACCTTCACCGCCGGCCTCGTCACCATCTCGCTCAACTCCACCGCCTACATGATGGAGGTCCTGCGCGGCGGCATCGAGTCCATCGATCCCGGGCAGGCCGAGGCAGCACGCTCGCTGGGTTTGTCGCAGTGGCAGGCTATGCGCAAAGTCGTGTTCCCCCAGGGTATTAAAAACGCGATTCCGGCGCTCACCAACGAGCTCATCATCAACATCAAGGATTCGTCGGTGCTCTCGGTTATCGGCGTGTTCGACCTTATGTACGCTACTACCACGGTCGCCGGCGTGTACTACCGCCAGATGGAGGTCTACTGCGTGGCGCTCGTGGTCTACCTGATCCTGACGCTCGTGGCGAGCCGCCTGCTCGAAGCCTTTGGCAAAAAGCTCGGCGCCGAGGCCTCGGCAACGCTGCCCAGCTCCAACTAGGCTCAAGACGAGGAGAATTATCATGGCAGATACCGCCACTACCGGCGTTGCGGCCGCCGCACAGACCAATGAGCCGCTCATCCGCGTTGAGGGCCTGCGCAAGAGCTTTGGCTCGCTCGAGGTACTCAAGGGCATCGACCTGTCCGTTAACCCCGGCGAGGTCGTCACCATTATCGGCGCCTCGGGCTCGGGCAAGTCGACCTTTCTGCGCTGCCTCAACCTGCTCGAGACCCCGGACGCGGGCCACATCTGGTTCCACGGCCAGGACCTTACGGCCGAGCGCTGCAACATTAATAAGCTGCGTGAGGACATCGGCATGGTGTTCCAGGGCTTTAACCTGTTCAACAACATGGATGTGCTCGACAACTGCACGCTTGCGCCCGTCACGCTCAAAAAGATGAACAAGGCCGAGGCCGAGAAGGTCGCGATGGAGCATCTGACGAGCGTGGGACTCGAAAAGTTCGCGCACGCCGCCGTGGGCCGCCTGTCCGGTGGTCAAAAACAGCGCGTGGCCATCGCTCGTGCCCTGTGCATGAATCCGCAGATCATGCTGTTCGACGAGCCGACCTCCGCGCTCGACCCCGAGATCGTGGGAGAAGTGCTCGAGGTCATGCGCAAGCTCGCTGCCGACGGCATGACCATGGTCGTCGTCACGCACGAGATGGCCTTTGCCCGAACCGTGTCCGACCGCGTGGTCTTTATGGACAAGGGCGTGGTGCTCGAGGACGCCGCGCCGGCCGAGCTCTTCGGCAACCCCAAACACCAGCGCACCCGCGAGTTCCTCTCGCGTTATCTCGAGGACAAGTAACCAATCGCAAATGTTTGCGTGGCAGGGCCGCTCCGGTGGGGCGGCCCTCGTCATCACAATTGAAAGGATGTCATGGCCGAGGTTTGGCGCTTCTTTGCGCATGAGGACGATTTTGCCGATATAGACGAGGCCGGCGCGTGCGAGCGCTTGAGCCGCGTGCTGTCGTTTCCGACCATCTCGAGCATGGATGCCGAAGCGGTGGACTGGCAACCTTTCGACGACCTGCGCACGTATATGCAGCAGGCCTGGCCGCGCGTGTTCACGGCGGGCGAGGTCGAGCTTATCGACCATTCGCTATTGGTGACGCTTGGCGGTTCCGACCCCGCCCTCAAACCCGTTATGCTCATGGGCCACATGGACGTGGTCCCCGTGGTGCCGGGCACCGAGGACGATTGGGCGCACGCCCCCTTTAGCGGGCACGTGGACGACACCTACATCTGGGGTCGTGGCGCTATCGACATGAAAGACCAGGTCGCAGGCATTCTCGAGGCTGTCGAGTATGCGCTGGCGCACGGTTGGCAGCACGAGCGGACGCTGCTCCTGGCCTTTGGCCAGGACGAGGAGACGACGCAGTGCGGCGCAGGCGCCATCGGCCGCGCGCTCGAGGAGCGCGGTGTTGAGCTCGAGTTCCTGATCGACGAGGGCGACTACCGCATCGTTTCGGATGCCGAGTACAGCGCGGGCGAGGGTTGGCTCATGCACGCCGACCTGGCTGAGAAGGGCTATGCCGACATTGTGCTCAAGACAAAGAGCGCAGGTGGTCATTCTTCCAACCCCTACGGCGGCACGTCGCTCGAGGTGCTCAGCCGTGCCATCACCGCAATCTGCGATATCGAGTGGCCGACGCGCGTGACCGATTTACTTGCCGCACAGCTCGTCGAGCTGGGGCTCTACACGGCGGATGAAATTGCCGCCAACGGGGGCGCCATTGTCCGCGATTGCCTCGCCAGCAAGAAGCTCTATCCGCTGGTGACGACCACCTGCGCACCCACGCAGATCGAGGGTGGCAGCACCGGCGCCAACGTAATGCCGCAGGATATGTGGGCCAACATCAACTTCCGCATGCTCGAGGGCACGAGCGTGGCCGACGTTGTGGCGCGCTGCCGTGAGGCGGTTGCCGGGGCGGACCTTGCCGGTCGTGTTGAAGTGGAGCTGGGCCCCGGTAGCTCCGAACCCTCGCCGTCCCCGCGCATCGGTGGTCCCGGCCTCGAGGCGGTTCGCTCCATTGCCGCCCGCTATTTCCGTGATCCAAAGGGGACGGAGGAAAACGGATCATTCGAGCCGGTAGCAATTGTGCCCTCGACCGTAATCGGTGCGACCGACGCTGCCAACTACCAGCACATTTGCCCTGAGTGCATTCGCTTCTCGGCCTTTGTGGTTGATGACGACGAGTGTGAGTGCGGTGTCCACGGCACCAACGAGCGCATCACCCGCCGCGCCTACCTCCAGGGCATCCGCTTCACCGTCGCTCTACTCCAAACGCTCTAGCAAAAAAGCAAGCCCTTGATGCAATGAGGTCAGGTTTGTTTGTGCCAATCATTCCGTGCGGGTTATATGCAGGTTTGCCTGCGCACGCTATCATGTATGGGTTAGACCGCAACTATGTACCCCATACGCGAAGGGATGCGCATGTATCTGAAGATCGACATGTTCTAGCCGGGCTTACCCCCGCAGTGGCGCCGCGCGCCCCATCAACTCTGCCGATTTTCACCTTCACGCATATAAAGGAGTCCCGCCATGCGCGACAAGCTCGAAAAGATCATCAAGGCCTACGAGGAGCTCGAGAAGAAGCTCTCCGACCCGGCCGTCGCCTCCGATATCAAGGAGTTCACGCGTCTCAACAAGGAGTACGCACACCAGTCCGACCTCATCGCCGCCTCGCGTGAGTACATCGGCGCGCTCGATGACATCGAGGCCGCCAAGGAAATGCTCCACGATACCACCGATGCCGATGAGAAAGAGATGCTCCAGATGGACATCTCCGAAAACGAGGCCAAGCTTCCCCAGCTCGAGGAAGACATTAAGTACATGCTCATCCCGAGCGACCCCAACGACGACAAGAACACCATCGTCGAGATCCGTTCCGCCGCCGGTGGCGACGAGGCGGCCATCTTTGCCGGCGATCTGTACAAGATGTACCAGCGCTTCTGCGAGTCGCGCGGCTGGAAGACCACCGTGCTCGATTCCAGCCCCAGCGAGGCCGGCGGCTTTAAGTCCATCGAGTTCAAGGTCGAGGGCGACCGCGTCTACTCCGTCATGAAGTACGAGTCCGGCGTGCATCGCGTCCAGCGCGTCCCCAAGACCGAGTCCCAGGGTCGCATCCAGACCTCCACGGCAACCGTCGCCGTGCTTCCCGAGGCCGAGGAGATCGACGTTCAGATCAACCAGTCCGACCTGCGCATCGATACTTACTGCGCTTCGGGCCCTGGCGGTCAGTGCGTTAACACCACCTACTCCGCCGTGCGCATCACCCACCTGCCCACCAACACCGTGGTGCAGTCGCAGGAGCAGCGCTCCCAGATCCAGAACCGCGAGGTCTGCATGCAGATGCTGCGCGCCCGTCTGTACGAGATGGAGCTCGAGAAGCAGCAGGCCGAGCTCGGCGCCGAGCGCCAGAGCCAGATTGGCCACGGCAACCGTTCCGAGAAGATTCGTACTTACAACCAGCCCCAGGACCGCGTGACCGATCACCGTATCGGCTTCAACTCCACCTACAACGGCGTCCTTCTGGGCGATCAGCTCGGCACCGTCATCGAGGCACTTGCCGCCGCCGAGCGAGCCGAGAAGCTGGCACAAGCAGTTTAAGTTACGGCGTTTTACCAAACGCCGTAACGGCTCGACGCTGCAAACGCCCCTAAGCGGCAATCTGACGTTCAATCGTCGGTCGCGTACCGAAGTACGCTTCCCTCCTCTTTCACGTCACCTTGCTCGCTTAGGGGCGTTTTCGCTGATTTATGCTCAACCTGCGGCGTCTTAGAGGTAGTCATTGGGTGTTCCTATAGTTTTGTCAACCGTCGGGGCTACTCCCGGTAGGGCACCCGGTCGCGCATCACGGCGTATATCGCCCTGAGCCGCTTCCTCGCGACGGCCTTGAGCGCCCGCCCGTGCCCCATTCCCCGCGCCCTGCAGGCCCGGTAGTACTCGCCGTAGCGCCCCGAGGACCTCACCAGGCTGTTGCACGAGAAGATCAGGAGAGACTTGAGCCTCGCGTCGCCCCGCCTGGACGCCCTGACCGACCTCACCGACGTGCCGGAGCTCCTCACCCTCGGGGCCATGCCGCAGTACGAGGCCAGGTGGTCGTGGTCCGGGAACCTCGCGATGTCGACCGACACCGCGAGCTGCGCCGCCGTCCTCGGGCCGATGCCGGGCACGGTGAGCAGGCACGCGTAGGTCTCGTCGCCCTCGAGCAGCGCCGCCGTCTCGGCCTCGAGGGCCCCGGCCTCGTCGAGGGCCTCCGATATCCGGGCGGCCAGGAACCTGACCTGCCTGTTCTCGGCCTCGACGAGCGCCGGCGGGGGCGCGGTGGAGGCGGCCGCGGCCTCCCCGGCGGCCTCGGCCCGCGGGCCCCCGGCCCCGGAGCGGGCGATCCCCCGCGCCCCGCCGAACCCGGCGAGCAGCTCCAGCCACCGCCGGTCCGACAGGTCGACCGCGGCCTCGAGGGCCGGGCAGGACTCGAGCAGCACCGCGCGCAGGCGGTTCTTGTCCCTGGTCGCGCAGGCGACGACGTGGTCGCGCTGCGACGAGAGGGCGCGGGCGGCCTCGAGGGCCTCGCCGCGGCCCGGGACCCCCGACAGGGAGTCCGGCACGCCCAGGGCGGTCCGCGCGATCACCGCGGCGTCGCGCTCGTCGGTCTTGGCCTCGCCGGCGAACAGGCCGGCGGCGCGGCTGGCGGCGAGCCCGGGCAGGTAGGCGACCCCGAGCCCCGCGGCGCGGGCCCGCCTCACGGCGAGGGACCCTATGTTGCGGAACTGGTCGACGACGACGAGCGTGCCGGCGGGCGCGGAGGCGAACAGCGCGTCGAGCTCGGCCTCCCTGTTGCGGACGGGGGCGCTGGCCAGCACCTCCCCGTCGCGGTCGATCAGGCAGGCCCAGTGCGATGACTTGCCGACGTCCAGGCCGAGCACGGCCGCGGGTCTGGTGGATGGCGCTTTCACGGTGGTATCCTTCCGGTAGTCGTTCGACCGGATGGCCTCCCCCTCGGCACTCACATTACCAGCCGCGGCACCTGCCCGGCACTTTCCTATCAGCCGTCGGGGGCGGCGCGTCCCGCGCCGGCAGCACCCAATTGGCCCTCTCGGGGGCAGGGACGTTCGGCCGTGCGCGGGCGCCCGGTCGGCGGCCCGTTCTGGGCGCGCCTCAATCGTAGCCCGAGACGGTCCCGGGCTGACAATTTCGACTGTAATGGACGTACTTAAATGACTAGTCAACTTGTTCGCCCTGGGCGGCGCTCGCTGTTCGTCCTCTGCCCGCGGCGTTGCCTTGCTCCGGATGCGGTAGTCATTGGGGATGTTCTTAAATGACTAGGTTGGACACATTGCTTTGAGGCGTTATTCAATCGGTTTTGATAGCCTTTAGGCTGTTTGCCTGCTTAAAGCAATTAACGGTGTGCATCTGCTATTGGAAATATTGCTCGAAAAAGCGTCCGAGAAGTCGCGGGGCGATTTTTGGCGCGTCGCGCGTCAAGTGATTTGGCAAGCGTTTGGTTAGATATTGGTCAGGTTAAGGGCAACCTTGCCAAAAGCTTGACGGATGCAGATTTAGACGTCGATGAATGAACACTCTAGGCAGGCTCCAAGCAAAATTCTGGGCTGATTCTCGATAATCGCTTCCAATCGTCCCTTGCCGCGTGCCGCCCTCGCGTACAATCTGCTCCGACATTCGTGCGCCGCCCGGCGCTTAAGAGGGGAGGACCCCATGGCAAACGAGATCTGGACCATCAAGCGTTGTCTCGAGTGGACCAAGGAGTACCTGGCCGAGCGCGGCGAGGAACACCCCCGTCTTTCTGCCGAATGGCTGCTGTGCGCGGCAACGGGCCTGGCGCGTATCGACTTGTATATGCGCATGGACGAGACGCTCGACGCGGCGCAGCTCGAGACCATGCACGCGGCGGTCGTCCGTCGCGCGAAGGGCGAGCCGCTGCAGTACATCACCGGTAGCACGCAGTTTCGCATGATTGACGTCGCGTGCGCCCCCGGCGTGCTCATCCCGCGCCCCGAGACCGAGATGCTCGTCGAGGAAGTCCTGAACTATCTGGATGCCGAGGTACTGAGCCCCGAGGCCGCTGCCCGCCAGCGCGTGGAGCTGCCTTGGAACGATGAGGTCGAGCAGGCTCGCAAAGCCGAGGCCGCGCTGGCAGACGAACGCGCGACCGCCGAGCGCCGTGCCGCTAACCTGACGGCTGCCGATGAGGCTGCGCTGGGTAGCGATGTGCTCGGTAGCCGCGCCTATGCCGAGGAGCTTGCCGATCGCGAGGCCGAGGAAGCCGCCGCGCAGGCGGCAGAAGCAGAGGCCATGGAAACCCCCGAGCCCGAGCTCGACGAATACGGCATCGCCATTGAGGGCAACGACCAACAGACGACTCCCGCGCAAGATGCCGCCGAGGCCAACGTACCTGCTCCAACTGAGCCCCGCGTCGCCCGCGTTCTCGAGGTCGGCTGCGGCACGGGCTGCATTTCGCTCTCGCTTGCCTGGGAGCGTCGCGGCCACGTCACCTGCACTGCTACCGATATCGAGCCGCGCGCCATCGATCTTGCTACCAAAAACCGCGATGCGCTTGGCCTCACGTCCGACGAGGTCGCCTTCAGCCTCACGAACCTGGTGAGCTCCATTCCCCACGACGAGTGGGGCACCTTTGACGTACTCGTCTCCAACCCGCCCTACATTCCCACCGATGTCATGCGCTCGCTGCCGCACGAGGTCAAGGACTTTGAGCCCGATCTGGCGCTCGAGGGCGGTGCCGACGGCCTCGATATCTTCCGCCGCCTGCTCAACGCGGCACCCTACATGTTGCGCGCCGGCGGTCTCTTTGCCTGCGAGCTCCACGAGGGCGCCCTCGATGCTGCGGCCGAGCTCTGTCGCCAGGCAGGCCTTTCGGACGTGCGTATCGTCCACGACCTCACCGATCGCCCCCGCATCGTCCGAGCCATCGTCACCGAGCCCAAGCAGCGTATTTAAGCTGAACTAATATACATTTGCTCAAGTTTGCTCTTGCAATATTCCGTAAAACTTCTATTATAGAAGGAGAAAGGTATGTCAAATCAGCTGCATCGGTACCGTATCGTGCTTGATTACATTGAACCTTGGCTTGATGAGCAGGATGAAGCTACGCTGAAGCAGATTTATGCAGACCTTTTGGTGCTCGAGAAGGAAGGTCCCAGCCTTGGTCGTCCACTGGTTGACCGTGTCAAGGGCTCGAAGCTTCATCATTTAAAGGAGCTGAGAGTGACTTCATGTGGTGGGCAGGTGATCCGCATCCTCTTCGCCTTTGACCCCAAGCGCCAGGCGGTATTGCTATTGGCGGGTGATAAGTCGCGAGCGGGATCGTCAAGGGCAAAATGGAACGGCTGGTATGCGATCAACATTCCAAAGGCCGAGCAAATATACCGTCGCCACGTAAGGAGGCTCGATCGAGATGGAACTGCATGAGTATATGGAATCTCGCGGGATAACACGCGACTCCATTACCGCCGAGCAGGAGAGGACTCGCGATCGTATCGAAGCCTATAAGCTTGCTCAGATTCGCAGGCTAAAAGATCTAACACAGGCGTCGGTCGCCCAATCGATGGGCGTTTCTCAAAAACGCGTATCCGAGCTCGAGCGTGGGGAATTGGGTTCGATGAGGCTTGACACGCTGAGCAGGTACGCAGAGAGCCTCGGCGGAAAACTGGTTGCAAGCATCGAGTTTCCCGATCGTACCGTTACGCTTGCGCGCTAAAAATCTTCAATTAACCCCCTCACTTTCACCGACTACTAGAGCCGCTCACCAAACCAACATGCGCTCTGGGCAAATAGGTTGAACGTTTCGTGCGAGAATGCCCCACAGTAAACAAACTTGCACCAGAGCGTAAGGGGCTGGCATACACATGCAGACGGTCTATCGGGTATACGAGGGAGCGCGCGAGCCGCATCGGCTTGCAGTCGAGCGCACGGCCGAGCTACTCGGTCGCGGCGGCCTGGCGCTTATTCCAACCGAGACGGTCTACGGTGTCGCCGTGGCGGTCAACGCCTTCTCGGATGCCGTTCCACAAGATACAAGTGAACCTCTGCCGTGGCCGCGCGATCCGCAGGCCACCGTCAACGGCGCCGCGGTCCCCGCACTCGGCACCGGCTATCGTCGTATCTTTACCCTCAAGCAGCGCGAGCTCACCCAAACGGTTGCCTGGCTGGTCGATGATGCCGAGGCACTCGACCGCTATGGCGTGGATATCCCTAACGAGGCCCGCGTGCTCGCCCGACGATGCTGGCCGGGCGCCCTGACTATCGTGGTTAAGGCGGCCCCCTGCGTGCCGACCTTTATGCGCGCCGCCGACGACACGGTGGCACTTCGCGCTTCGGCCTCGCCCGTGGTGCAGGCGCTCATCCGCGCCTGCGGCAGCCCTCTTGCCTGCACCAGCGCCAACACGCATGGCGCGCCCGCGCCGGCAAGTTTTGTCACGGTGGAGGAGCGCATCCTGGAGGGGGTCGATGTGGCCGTCGACGCCGGTGAGACCCCGTGTCGCGACGCCTCAACCATCGTGTCGTTTCAGCACGGCGAGCTCCAGATCCTGCGCCAAGGCGCGCTTCCCGCATCAGAGATCGAACGGGTCCTGTCCGACCCGATGCAATAGAAAGGTGTAAGCGATGTCGTTGAATCTAGGCAGCCTGGGCATGGAAGACGCCTCGTTTAGCTTTGGCGGTTCCTACATCATGGCGCTCGACTGCGGCACTACCTCGGTACTCGCGACCATCGTCGACGAGTACGGCTGCATCGTCGCCCAGGCGCGCCGTAGCGTCAAAACCAGCTTCCCGCGTCCCGGCTGGGTGGAGCAGGATCCCACGGAGGTGCTTGCCAGCCAGATCGGCGTGATGATGGAGGTCCAGTTTAAGGGCGGCATCCATTCTGACCGCATTGCCGCCATCGGTATCTCCAACCAGCGCGAGACCACGGTGGTGTGGGACCGCATAAGCGGCCAACCCATCTATAACGCCATCGTGTGGCAATGCCGTCGCACCGCACCTCTGATCGACGAGCTGGTCGAGCAGGGCGCAGAAGAGCTGGTGCGCTCCCGCACGGGGCTTACGCTCGACCCGTATTTCTCGGCCTCCAAGGTGCAGTGGATTCTCGATAACGTCGACGGTGCGCGTGAGAGCGCGGCGGCGGGCGACCTCATGTTCGGCACCATCGACACCTGGCTCATCTACAACCTCACCGGCGGTCAGGTCTTTGCCACCGACTACACCAATGCCAGCCGCACGGCACTCTTTAATATCCATGCGCTCGATTGGGACGACGATCTGCTGGCGCTTTTCGACGTCCCGCGCTCCATGATGCCCGAGGTTCGTTGGAGCTCGGGCGACTACGGCCGCGTCGCGAGCGACATCATGACCAACA
This sequence comes from Collinsella sp. CLA-ER-H5, assembly GCF_040092375.1. NCBI lineage: Bacteria > Bacillati > Actinomycetota > Coriobacteriia > Coriobacteriales > Coriobacteriaceae > Collinsella > Collinsella sp. CLA-ER-H5. The sequence continues at coordinate 11,607 of NZ_JBBNLR010000027.1, read as the reverse complement.
TGCCACCCATCATGGGCGTGGCGGGCGACCAGCAGGCGTCGCTGTTCGGCCACTGCTGCTTCCATCCCGGCCAGACCAAAAACACCTACGGCACGGGTTGCTTTATGCTCATGAACACCGGCGACGAGATCGTCGAATCCAAGAACGGTCTGGTCTCCACGATCGGTATCGCCGCGGACGGCAAGATCAGCTATGCGCTCGAGGGCTCTATCTTTGCCGCCGGCTCAACCATGAATTGGCTGCGCAACAACATGGGCATTATCTCGAGCGTGAGCGAGTCCGCGCAACTCGCCGCTTCGATCAACGACAACGAGGGCTGCTACTTCGTCCCCGCCTTCGCAGGCCTGGGCGCTCCCTGGTGGGACCCGCATGCTCGCGGTATCGTGTGCGGCCTGACCGGCGCCTCGAGTCGCGCGACCATTGTGCGTGCGGCCTGCGAGTCCATGGCCTACCAGAGTTATGACGTGCTACGCGCCATGGAGCAGGACGTGGGACTTTCGATTGAGCGCCTGTCTGTCGACGGCGGCGCCTCGCGCAACGAGTTCATCATGCAATTCCAGGCTGATCTGCTGGATATCCCCGTGCTGCAGTGCGAGACGGTGGAGACCACGGCGATTGGCGCCGCGTACTTGGCGGGCCTTGCTGTCGGCTATTGGGAGGATTTGGAGGAGCTGGAGCAAAACGCTCAGATCGTCAAAGTCTTCCATCCTCACATGTCCGCCGAGCGCCGTGAGAGCAACCTCGCTGGTTGGCGTGATGCCGTCAAGCGTTCGCTCAACACCGCTCAGTAGAGTTGCGACGAGCTGCTCGATACAACAAACCGTTAAACTTATGCACGGCGCGAGGCAGCAACGTCGCCATGCGCCTTGTCAGCAAGGCCATCTTCCGGCCGCAACGAAAGGGGCAATCAACCCATGACCGTCACCTACGATACGTCCCGTGTGACCCTTGTCGATCACCCACTCGTCCAGCACAAGCTGTCGATCTTGCGCGACAAGAGCACTGGCACCAACCAGTTCCGCAGGCTCGTGCGCGAGCTTGCGCTCTTTGACGGCTACGAGGCCATGCGCGACCTGCCCATGGAAGACGTCGAGGTCGAGACCCCCATCACCACCGCCATGTTTAAGCAGCTTGCCGGCAAAAAGCTCGCCATCGTTCCCATCCTGCGTGCGGGCCTCGGCATGGTCGACGGTATCCTCGACTTGGTACCCTCGGCTCGCGTGGGCCACATCGGTATGGAGCGCGACGAGGTCACCCACGAGCCGCATGAGTATTACTGCAAGATGCCCAAGGATATCGATCAGCGCATCTGCCTGGTTGTCGACCCCATGCTCGCCACGGGCGGTTCGGCCGAGATGGCCATCAGCTACCTGCGCGAGCGCGGTGTCAAGGATATCCGCATGCTGTGTATCGTCGCCGCGCCCGAGGGCCTCAAGTCGCTGACCGAAAAGGACCCCGACGTACATATTTATACCTGCGCCATCGATGACCATCTCAACGAGGCCGCCTACATCGTTCCCGGCCTGGGCGACGCCGGCGACCGCATCTACGGTACGCTCTAGCCGTTGGGCCTTGTCGGCTACGGTCACAAATACGAAGAAATGGTGCGCGCGGGCGAGCAAAAGTCGTCCACGCGCACTTCTGTTAACGGACGTTTTGCGCTGAGGGGTTCGAAAAAACGTATTACCGTACCTGCGGCATAAAGAAGGCCTTAAGAAAACGTACAGGTGCGTATTAACCGTTTGTTTTACGGTTGTACTTTAGCGATTGGCTCGTACAATAGTCACCAATGTTTGGCTGGGACTGTGCTGTGAGGCGTTAAAAAGGAAAGCGAGGGAGCCAGTGTTTCAGATAGCCGATCTGCTCGCTATCGTTGCAGGCGCCATCGCGGGCGCAATTGCCTTCCTTCCCTTTGTCTTTACGCTCAAGCCGGTTCTTGACGATAAGCAGAATGCGGACATGCTCAAGGGCATGGTGAGTCTGGCGGTCTCGGCAGTCGCCCTGCTCGTCTTTACCTTGGTTGTGTTTGCGTTGTTCGGAGAGGCATTTCGCATGTTCCTCCTGGGCGAGGCGATCGGCTTCGTGGTCTTTATGGCCGCCTGCACGGTTCGCGTCGCCAAGGCGCTGCGAGATCCTCATGAGGTCGAAAGGTAAGTCGTGGAAATTTTTGAAAAGCTGCCTGATGAGATTAATCATCTGGTCAGCGAGTTCAGCTCCACCCCTGTCGTGGGCGATCTGAGCTGCGGCATCACGCAGTACTCGTTTTGGCTGATCGTCTCCACGATCGTGCTCCTGATCGTCCTGGCCGTGTTCAAGAAGAAGCAGACCCTGGTTCCCAAGGGCTTCTTCGTCAACGGTTTCGAGTACATCATCGAGTACGTCGAGAACGATATCGGCAAGGGCGTCGTGGGTGAGAACTGGAAGAAGCACTTCCCGTTCCTGTGCTCGCTTTTCCTGTTCATCCTGATCAATAACATGATCGGCCTGATCCCGGGAATGAAGCCTGGCACCGGCGCAATCGGCTCCACCGCTGCGCTCGCCATCTTCGCCTTCGTGTACTTCATCTACTACGGATGCAAGGCTCACGGCGTGATCGGCTACATCAAGAGCCTCGCCCCGCAGGGCGTGAGCTTCCCGATGAACGTGCTTGTGTGGGTCATCGAGCTTTTCTCGACCTTCCTGCGCCTCATCACGCTCGCCGTCCGTCTGTTCTGCAACATGTTCGCAGGACACGTGGTCATGGGCTCGTTCGCCATCATGGCGAGCATGTTCATGCAGCCGCTGCTTCAGCAGGTTTCCGCGGCCCACGCCGTCGGCGCCCTGCCTTCGCTGGCCTGGCTTGCCATCCTCATCCTGATCTATGCGATCGAGCTTGTGGTCGGCGCCATCCAGGCTTACGTCTTCACGGTCCTTACCGCCGTGTATGTCTCCGAGGCAGAGGAGGTCGCGGAGGAGGAGTAGTCTTCCGTTCGTGCCTTAAAGGTAAGGCAATTCGTTAAACCGCCGGTGCCCGTACCCATGGAGCCCGGCAGTTATAAAAAGGTTATCCTGCGTGAAATAAGACACGCACGACAAAGGAGGAATCGTGGGAGTTATCGGTTACGGTCTCGGTGTTATCGGCGCTGGTCTTGCTATCGGCCTGTCTGCTCTGGGTGCTACGGGTGCTATGGCCCGTCAGCCTGAGGTCCAGGGCCGCGTGTTCACCGTCTTCATCATGGGCTCCGCCTTCGGCGAGGCTCTGGCTCTGATCGGCTTCGTTGTCGCGCTGATCGTTAAATAGCACGGAGCGTCAAGTATGAATCTTTCATCCCAGAAGAGCGCGATCGCACTCTCCGCGTCCGCGGCCGCGCTGCTTATGCCGGTTTCCGCGTTCGCCGAGGACGGCGCTGCCGGTGCGGACATCCTCATCCCTAAGATGGCGGAGTTCATCCCGGCGCTTATCGCCTTCCTGATCATCTGGATCGTGCTGGCAAAGGTCGCCCTGCCGGGCATCATGAAAACCATGGAGGAGCGCGGCAAGAAGATCGAGGAGAGCCTCGACGAGGCCGAGAAGACCAAGCAGGAGGCCATCGCCAAGCGCGCTGAGTCCGACTCGATCGTCACCGACGCCCGTCGTCAGGCTGCCGACATCGTTCTCGAGGCCCGTAAGGACGCCGAGTCCGAGCGCGCCCGTATCATCGAGGCTGCTCACAAGGAGGCCGAGGAGATCATCGCCAAGGCCCATACGACCGTCGAGGACGAGCGCAAGTCCATCTACGCCGGTGCCGCGAGCTCCATCGCCGACCTGTCCGTTGCCGTCGCCACCAAGATCGTGGGCGAGGCACTCGAGGACGAGTCCGAGCAGAAGAAGCTCATCGAGCGCTACATCCAGGAAGCAGGTAGCCTGAATGCCGACTAGCCGCTATCAGGACAAGGTACTCGAGACCTACGCGCGCTCCCTTTTGGAAGCCGCCAAGGCCGAGAACCATGTGTTCGAGGACCTCGAGATGATCGAGCGCCTGGCTAGCGCCAGCCCTGAGATCGTCGCCGTGCTCGACACCATGTCCAAGCGCGACCAGCTCGACCTTCTTCCCAAGGTGGCAGCTGCCTTTAAGTATGTTGCCGAGGAAGACGAGGATGTAGTGGGCGTGACCGTCACCACGGCGATCCCGCTCGACGACGAGCTGCGTCAAACCATCACTAAGAAATGCGAGCAGGACTTCGGCCGCAAGGTATTCCTTATCGAGCAGGTCGACCCGTCTATCGTGGGCGGCCTGGTGCTCGAGGCCCGCGGCGAGCGTCGTGACATCTCCGTCAAGACGCAGCTGCGCATCGCGCAGGAGACCCTCGCAAACTCTGCTAATTCGTACGGAGGTGAAGCCTAATGTCCGAAACCCTCAATGCCCAGGATATCGCCAAGAAACTGCAGGAGCAGCTCACGAGCCTCTCCGCGACGGTCGATACGCATGAGGTTTCAACGGTCGACGAGGTAGGCGACGGCATCGCGCGCGTCTCCGGCCTCAAGAGCGCCATGGCAGGCGAGCTTCTGGAGTTCAAGAGCTCCGATACCGGTGAGACCGTCTTCGGCCTTGCCCAGAACCTTGACCGTGACGAGGTCGGCGCCGTTCTGTTTGGTGCCGTCGACTCCATCAAGGAAGGCGACGAGTGCCGCACCACTGGCCGCATTATGGATATCCCCGTGAGCCGCGCCATGCTCGGCCGCGTCGTCAATCCGCTCGGCCAGCCTATCGACGGCCTGGGTGACATCGTCGCCACGCACCGTCGCCCCATCGAGTTCAAGGCCCCCGGCGTCATCGACCGTACCCCGGTGTGCGAGCCGGTTCAGACCGGTCTGCTCGCCATCGACTCCATGGTGCCTATCGGCCGCGGCCAGCGCGAGCTTATCATCGGCGACCGTAAGACCGGTAAGACCGCCATTGCCATCGACGCTATCCTCAATCAGCGCGGCAAGGGCATGGTCTGCATCTATGTCGCCATCGGCCAGAAGGCTTCCACGGTTGCCAACATCCGCGAGACCCTCGCTCAGCACGGTGCGCTCGACTACACCATTATCGTTTCGGCCACCGCTGCCGATTCCGCCCCTATGCAGTACATCGCGCCTATGGCCGGTGCCGCTATCGGCGAGTTCTTCATGTACAACGGCGAGGACGGCAAGCCCGCCAGCGAGACCAACCCCGGCGGCCACGTGCTCGTCATCTACGACGACCTGTCCAAGCAGGCTGTGGCCTACCGTCAGATGTCGCTGACGCTGCATCGTCCGCCCGGACGCGAGGCCTATCCTGGCGACATCTTCTACCTGCACTCTCGTCTGCTCGAGCGTGCCGTCAAGATGTCCAAGAAGAACGGTTACGGCTCCATGACGGCTCTGCCGATCATCGAGACCCAGGACGGCGACGTCTCGGCCTACATTCCGACCAACGTCATTTCCATTACCGATGGTCAGATCTACCTGCAGTCCGAGCTCTTCTTCCAGGGCCAGCGCCCGGCAGTCGACGTGGGTATCTCCGTGTCCCGCGTCGGTGGCGACGCACAGACCAAGGCCATGAAGCAGGTTGCCGGCAATCTTCGTCTTGACCTCGCTTCGTACCAGGAGCTCGCCGGCTTTACGCAGTTCGGCTCCGACCTCGACGAGGCCACGCAAAAGCAGCTTACCCACGGCGCTCGCATGACTGAGCTCCTTAAGCAGCCGCGCTACAAGCCGTTTGAGGTTGGCGAGCAGATTGCAGTTCTGTTTGCAGGCAACGAGGGCTTCCTGGACGACCTGGAGATCGCCGACGTGCTGCCTTTCCGCGCTGAGCTTATCGAGTACCTGGACAACGGCTTTGGCTCGCTGCTCGATAAGGTTCGCGCCAAGAAGATCGACGATGACACCAAGGCTGAGCTTCTGCGCGTTATCGGTGACTTCAAGCAGCAGTTCATGGCCAAGCACCATGCCGATACGACTGGATCAGAGGAGAACTAAGCCCTATGGCCAACCTTCGCGACATTAAGAAGCGAATCTCCTCGGTTACCACGACCAAGCAGATCACGCGCACGATGGAGATGGTCTCTACGGCCAAGATCCGTCGTGCCCTCGATCGCTCCAAGCAGGCCGAGCCCTATAAGGAGGCGCTGACCGACGTCATGTTGACGGTCGCCGGCGACGCCTCCTGCTCGGGCACCGATCCCATGCTACAGAAGCATGAGAGCGTCAAGCATGGCCTGATTGTCGTTATTGCCTCGGACCGCGGCCTTGCCGGCGGTTTCAATACGACGGTGGAGCGCACGGCCGAAAAGCTCGCCGCTTCTTGGGCGAACGATGGCATCGAGTGCGAGATCATTGCGTGTGGACGTAAGCCGGTCACGTATTTCCGCGACCGCGCAAACGTCGTCATGCACTTTGAGGGCAATTCCTCCGAGCCCGATTTTAATCAGGCTCGCATGATTTCCTCTCATATCTGCGATGCGTATCGTGCCGGCGAGCTTGACCGCGTCGAGCTTGTCTACCACCACGCCAAGAACCGCGTGGATCAGGAGCTTCGCGTCGAGCACTTGCTGCCGCTCGATCCCGAGATGATCGCTATGGCCCACGGTCCGCGTAAGAACGAGACCGACGCCCCTAAGCGCATCTCGTCCACGTTCGAGTTCGTGCCCTCTCCCGAGCATGTTCTCGGCAAGCTTGTACCGTCGTATATCCTGACGGTCATCTACCAGGCCCTGATCGATTCGGCGGCTGCCGAGCAGGGTGCACGCCGCAAGGCCATGCACTCCGCGACGGAAAACGCCACCGCGATCATCTCGACCCTTACCCGCACGTATAGTCGCGTGCGCCAGGCTTCGATCACGACCGAGATTAACGAGATCGTCGGCGGAGCCTCAGCATTGGAGGAACAGTAATGGCTAATAACACCGTAAAGCTTGCGGTCGAGGAAGCCACCAAGAAGACGACTGCCGGTGATGGTCGCATCGTGCGTATCATCGGCCCTGTCGTCGACGTCAAGTTTGACGGTGCGGTGCCCCCGATCTACAACGCGCTCACGGTCGAGGCCGAGACCCCGATCGGTCACCTGAGCACGATCCTCGAGGTTGAGAGCCAGCTTCCGGGCGGCGTCGTCCGCACGGTCGCCATGTCCTCGACCGACGGTCTGCAGCGTGGTCTCATTGCCACCGATACCGGTGAGCCCATGAAGATGCCCGTTGGCCCCAAGACACTCGGCCGCATTTGGAACGTCATGGGCAAGCCCGTCGACGGCAAGCCTATGCCCGAGGTGGAGGAGTTCTATCCCATCCACCATGCGGCACCTCGTTTTGACGAGCTCACCACCAAGACCGAGATCTTCGAGACCGGCATCAAGGCCGTCGACCTGCTTGAGCCCTACATCCGTGGCGGCAAGACAGGCCTGTTCGGCGGCGCCGGCGTCGGCAAGACCGTTCTGATTCAGGAGCTCATCAACAACCTCGCCCAGGAGCATGGCGGCACTTCGGTGTTCACCGGCGTCGGCGAGCGTACCCGTGAGGGTACCGACCTTTATCTCGAGATGAGCGAGTCTGGCGTTATCGACAAGACCTGCTTGGTCTACGGTCAGATGAACGAGCCGCCTGGAGCGCGTCTGCGCATCGGTCTGGCCGGCCTTACCACCGCTGAGTACTTCCGCGATCGTGGCCAGGACGTTCTGCTGTTCATTGATAACATTTTCCGCTTCTCCCAGGCCGGTTCCGAGGTTTCCGCACTTCTGGGCCGTATGCCGTCCGCCGTCGGTTACCAGCCCACGCTGGCTACCGAGATGGGCGACCTCCAGGAGCGCATTACCTCGACCAAGACGGGCTCCATTACCTCCGTCCAGGCCGTCTACGTCCCCGCAGACGACCTGACCGACCCGGCGCCTGCCACGACGTTCACCCACCTCGACGCTACCACGGTTCTTTCGCGTAGCATTTCGTCGCTCGGCCTGTTCCCGGCCATCGACCCGCTCGCGTCTTCTTCCGACGCCCTCGATCCCTCGATCGTCGGCGAGGAGCACTACCGTGTCGCCGTCAAGGTCCAGGAGCTCCTGCAGGAGTACTCCGACCTTCAGGACATCATCGCCATTCTGGGTATGGACGAGCTGTCCGAGGAGCAGCGCCTTACGGTCAACCGTGCCCGTAAGATCCAGCAGTTCCTCTCGCAGTCCTTCCACGTTGCCGAGAAGTTCACCGGCAACCCCGGCGTCTACGTCCGTGTCGAGGATACCGTCCGCTCCTTCGCCGAGATTGTCGACGGCAAGGCCGATGACCTGCCCGAGCAGGCTTTCCGCTATGCCTCCACGATTGAGGACGTGCGCGAGCGCGCCCGCAAGATGGGGGAGAAGTAGGTTATGCGTATCCGCATCGTGTGCCCCGTGAGCCTCGCCTATGAGGGTGACGCTGCGTTTGTGTCGATTCCGTCTACGGATGGCGAGTTTGGCGTTCTGCCTGCTCACTCCAGCGAAATCTGCACGATCGACCGCGGTTACGTTCGCGTTTCCGATAAGGCCATGGGCACTGTCGACCACACGTTTGCCGTGGCCGGCGGCTATGCCCAGGTTGCGGACGATGTCGTGACCGTTCTCGCCGAGCGCGCTTGCGATTTGGCGACCGTCGATGCCGACAAGGTTAAAGCTGATATTCAAGGTTTTGAAGAGAAGCTGGGTAATTTGTCGGAGGATGATGCACGCCGCGCCTACCTCTATAATGAAATCGCATGGTGTAAGCTCAAGCTTGCCCAATAGTCAAACGATTTAGCGTTCGACCATTTGCGAACACATCATGCCCGGGATGGCCCAGCCACCCCGGGCATGCTTTTTGAAAGGGTAGACCTTGGATATTATCCGCGTTGAGGGTGGCCACGCCATCGGAGGCTCCGTGCCCGTCTCGGGTGCCAAGAACTCCGCGCTCAAACTCATGGCGGCAACGCTTCTGGCGCCGGGCAAGACGACGCTGCAGAACGTGCCCGATATTTCCGATGTCCACGTGATGGGCAAGGTGCTCAAGGGTATGGGCGCTACGATCGATGTTCTCGACGAGCACACGCTCGAGATCGATACCTCCCAGGTCGATTCTTGGGAGGCTCCCTACGAGCTCGTCGCCAAGATGCGCGCCTCCACGGCTGTGATGGGTCCCCTGCTGGGTCGCTTCCATCGCGCCAAGATCGCCATGCCGGGCGGCTGCAACCTGGGTGCTCGCAAGATCGATATGCATATCCTGGGTCTCGAGGCTCTGGGCGTCGAGTTCGACACCGCCCACGGCTACATCAACGCCAGTGCTCCCCAGGGTCTGCACGGCACCACCGTCACGCTCGAATTCGCGAGCGTGGGCGCCACCGAGAACCTCATCATGGCTGCCGTGCGCGCACAGGGCACCACGGTTATCGACAACGCTGCCCGCGAGCCCGAGATCGTCGACCTTGCCAACATGCTCAACGAGATGGGTGCCAAGATCGTCGGCGCAGGCACGCCCGTCGTGACCATCGAGGGCGTGGAGGAGCTGCATCCCGTTACCCATTGCGTGGTGGGTGACCGCATCGAGGCCGGCACCTTTATCGTCGCCGGCGCCCTCATGGCCGATGAGCGCGGCGTCGATGTTACGGGCTTCTGCCCCATCCACCTGGGAATGGTGCTCAAAAAGATGGAACTTATGGGCATCGAGTGCGAGCGTATCGAGAGCGGCGTCCACGTCAATCGCGTCGAGCGCATCAGGCCGGTCGATATCCAGACGCTTCCGTTCCCGGGTTTCCCGACCGACATGCAGGCGCAGATCATGGTGCTTTCGGCCCTTGCCGACGGAAGCTCCGTAATTACCGAGAACATCTTCGAGAACCGCTTCATGTTCGCCTCCGAGCTCGTGCGTATGGGTGCCGATATTCGTATCGAGAGCCATCACGCCATGATTCACGGCGTCAAGGGCTTCTCGGGCGCACAGGTCACCTCACCCGACCTGCGTGGCGGCGCGGCGCTTGTGGTTGCCGGTCTTATCGCCGATGGCGTTACCGAGGTCTCGGCCATCCATCACATCAAACGTGGCTACGAGCAGTTTGTCGAAAAGCTGCAGGCGCTTGGCGCGCATGTCGAACATGCCACCGTTCCCGATCCCGTCATCTACTAATGCAGGTTGCCTATGTTTAACAAGAAACCCCTAGCGGATAACACCCGAAGACCCTCGACTGGTGCGCAGGCCAAGATCTACAGCCGCGACAATCTCGCACGCTATTCCGAGCGCGCCCGTCAGCGCCGTCGCGGCCGCACGGTTCGCCGCGTAGCTCTCATCGCCGTACTCGGCGTGCTGCTGAGCGCCACGACTGCTGCGGGTCTGTGGTTTGCCACTATCATGGGCAAGCTTGGCGACTCCAATGTCATTACCAACAACCTGCGCCAGATTCTGGTCGATACCGATGAGGCAAAAGATCCGTTCTACGTGTTGCTTCTTGGTACCGACGGTCGTCCGGGCGAGGATACGTATCGTGCCGACTCGATTATCCTGGCACGCATCGACCCCACGCAAAAGCAGGCGACGCTCATTTCCGTTCCGCGCGACACCAAGGTCGTGTACAAGGGCGAGACCATGAAGATCAACGCCTGCCACACCGTTGGCGGCGCCGAGGCCATGGTCCAGGCGGTCAACGAGCTGTGCGGCGTGCAGATTTCTCACTATGCCGAGGTCAGCTTTGACGGCATGCAGTCGCTTATTGATTCGGTTGGCGGTATCGACATCAACGCGACCGATGATGTTGACGACCCCGAGCACCTGGATATTAAGATTACCGCTGGTCAGCAGCATATGGACGGCGCTACTGCCCTTACCTATGCCCGCTGCCGCTACACCTATGCCGACGGCGATTACACGCGCATGCGCCATCAGCGTCAGGTGCTTGGCGCCCTTGCCAACCAGATTCTCAATAACTTCGATGCCACGAAGATCTTTGGCCTGGTTAATTCGCTGTCCGATATGCTCGTAACCGATATGAGCGTTCAGGATATCGTCTCCACGGTTAATGCCATGCGCGGCATGGATGTCGAGGGCATCTACTCGGCCAACCTGCCTTCGTATGCTGACGACAGCACTATGATCGACGGCGTGAGCTATGTCTTTGTCTACGAAGACGAGCTTAAGGAAATGATGGCCCGCGTCGACGCCGGCAAGGATCCCAAGGGTCCCAACACCATGGGTCTTTCCGACGGTTCGAGCTCTACGATCGGCGACCTGAACAACAACACGTCTGACGACTACGCAAACGGTACCGCAACCTCATCGGTCAGCTCTGACGATTCCGATGACTCAAGCGATTCGAGCGATTCGGACTACTACGAAGAGCCCACCGGCGACGGCAACGGCTACGAAGCCAATTATTAGGGTTACGCGGGCTTACCAGCCCGCGTAACCAGTTGACGCTGCAAACCCGCCAGAGCGGCAATCTGCCTTTCAACTTCGGCGGCATGATCAAAAGATCAATGCCGCCTCGTTTCAAGGCACCTTGCTCGCTCTGGCGGGTTTTCGCTCATATGACCCAATCCGCTGTCAAGAGCCACAATGGCCCCGCCGACCGCTTGCAATCGGTCGGCGGGGCCTGCCGTTGAACCCGTCCCGGTCCGCCCCCGGCATGTCGTCGACGCCTTC
>NZ_JBBNLR010000026.1:0-35173 GCF_040092375.1 Collinsella sp. CLA-ER-H5 | reverse complement strand
TCCCTCCATCGCGGGCCGGGGGATTCCGGCCCCTCTGGGGTTGCCTACCCGGATTCGCGCCTCAGGACTCAGCGCAACGCGTTGCGCTGAGTCCTGAGGCTGTTGCAATGAAAATGAGAATCAAGGTTGAAAAAATTTCAAAAAATCTTCGGCGTTTTTCAAAAACGCCGTATTGCCCCGCGAAAAGGGGGAAGCACCACCAACTTTCCAACGAGAAAGGAGGTGAGAATGTGGAACCTAATAGCAGGGAGTTTTACAAACAATGTGCTTTTCAGAAGTTTTGTAATACGGTGCTGCACAATGAAGCGTGTGACGCTCACAGGGAGCTGCACAGGCATAAGGCAAGGGAAGTCACCTTTTCCGATTTGCCCTTAGACGAAGCGCGGCAGCTTCATACCTTTGATGAATATTTCAAACGGGAAACCGCCGAAACCGTCTTTGAGAAAGCCGGGAAGAAAATCACGCCGAAGCTGCTTCTTGAAGCAATCCGTACTTTGCCGGAAGAAAAGCGCAAAGCCGTACTCCTGTACTATTTCGAGGGAATGAACGACACCGAGATTGCGAAGTTGTTCAATACATCGAGAAGCACGATACAGTACAGGCGGACAAGCTCTTTTGAGAAATTAAGAAAATATCTGGAGGAAAATGCTGATGAATGGGACGAATGGTAACGAACCCGGCTACCCGGAAAATGCCCTTGTTCCCTATCCTGTCATTGTGGCAGCGACAAATGGTTGTCCAGCGTTTGCCCAGATAAAACCTGACAAAATAAACCTGTCCCTTTTTGGCAGGTTACTCGGCACTCTTGAGGGCACCGACCATGTCAATCTTGTTGAGGGTACGGTTGGTGGCGAGGTTGACGATAAACGTAAAGCCAAAGGAAAGCACCACGGCGAGCACGTAGCTTAGCGGCTCGACCTCGACGTCAAAGTACAGCGACGGCATCTGCAAAATGTACGTAAAACTCTCGGCCAGCAAGCCGCCCAGCGGTACGCCCAGCGCGGCTCCGATCGCCGTGAGGATCAACGTCTCCTTGTTAACGTAATGGTGAACCTCGACACGGCGGAAGCCCAGCACCTTGATGGTCGCCAGCTCGCGTTCGCGCTCCGAAATATTCGTATTAGACAGCGTAAACACCACCACAAACGACAGGCACGCCGCCATAAAGGTCACGAGCACCACGACCGAATTGATAATCGTAAAGTTCGCCTCATAGTTTTCCCAATGCTCGGCCGTACTCGAAATCGTAAGCCAACCGTCACTCTTAAGATTCTTGCTAAACGCAATCTGGTCGGCCGACGAACCCTTAAGCAGCACAAAGACGCCGTTAAGGCGTGCACTTCGACCGAACGCGCGCTCATAGGCGCCCTGCGTCATGTAAAGCGTGTTGCCCAGATAGTTGAGCGAGATGTCGCTGACTTTGACCTTGGCAACATTGAGCGACGAATCCTGGACGTGTGCCGTATCGCCCGGTTTGATCCCCAGCACCAGCTGAGAGCTCTTGCTCAAATACACATCCCCGTCACGCAGGGCGAGCGGTTCTTTGGACTCGTCCTCTAGGCGCACGTAGTCATCCAGGTCGTTCGTGCGGTCATCGGGCACCACGATCAGCTGCACGGTCTCGCTCTTGCCGCCAAACGTAAAGGTGACGTTGTCGGTCATAATCGGCAGCGTCGAAGTCACGGTCACGTTGGAATCATTGGCCGCGCTGCGCTCATCCAACGCCGCGCACGTCTGCGTAAAGTCATCGGGGTTGGCGACCGCCAGCAAGTCATAACGCGTGATATGCCCGTACTGTTTGGGCGAAAGCGCCACCGACGTATCGCGAATACCCATACCGCAGATCACAAGCGCGGTGCAACCCGCGATGCCAAAGATGGTCATAAAGGCACGCTTTTTGTAACGGAACAGGTTGCGCGCAGCCACCTTGTTCAAAAAGCCCATGCGGCGCCAGATAAAGCCGATGCCCTCAAGTAGGATGCGCGAGCCGGCGCGCGGGGCCTTGGGGCGCATGAGCGAGGCCGGGGTCTCGGCCATCTCGTGGCGGCAGGCGATAATTGTGGCGCCCACCACGCCCACGGCAAACAGCGCCACCGAGACGATCGAGGACACGATGTCGTACGAAAGCAGCATCTGGGGCAGCGAGTACATGTCGTCGAACACCGTAAACAGGAACAGCGGCAGGCCCACAAAGCCGATGATATTGCCGAGCACGCCGCCAATCAGGCACGCCCACAGCGCATAGTCCACGTATTTGGACAGGATGCGCTCGCGCGAGTAGCCGAGCGCCTTGTACAGGCCAATGAGCGTGCGCTCCTCCTCGACCATACGCGTGGCGGTGGTGAGGCTGATGAGCACGGCGACGATAAAGAAGATGAACGGGAACACCGTCGCAATAGCCTCAATTGACGAGCTATCGCTCTCCACGCTTGAGTAGCTTGCGATATTGTCGCGGTCCTGGATGTACCACGTGCATTCACCCAAATCGGAAAGCTCGGCGCGGGCATCGGCAAACTGCTGGTCGGCGGCGGCGCGGCGCTGATCCAGGTCGGCCTGAGCCTGGACGCGTTCCTCGCTGCCCTGGGCCATGCGATTGATGTTGTCCTGCTCAATCCCAAAGAGCATATTCGCCTGGCGCTCGGCCGCATCCAAGCTTGCCGGCGTGTCGACTGTCAGCTCCTGAGCGCGCGCCTTCTCACGCTCCTCGCGGATCTTCTCTATATTGCCCTTGACCTTGTTGATCTTTGCCGCGTAGGCATCCGAATAGGAGTTGAGGCTCTTGGCTCCTTCGACGACTACGTGGACTGCGGAATAGGACGACGACGTCGCGGCGTCCTCGCTCACATAGAACTTATAGTCCGCCGCCGAAGCAGCGCGAAAGGCGTTGACTGTCGAGTCGGAGCTCACATCAGTGGGATCGAGGACCTCGGCCGTAATGGTGTAATCGCCCGCGGCAAACTGATCCTTGGCGCTTTGGTTCGACGAGCTCGCGTCATTGGCGGCAAAACTCACCGTATCGCCGAGCTTTTTGCCCGAAGACTTCAGGAACTTCGAAGTCACCGCGACTTCATCGGCGCTCTCGGGCAAATCGCCGTTCACGAGCACCGGCTGATCGATGTTCTCCTTGGAGAGACTTTGCACGACCACGCGCTCGCGCGTTGTGCCCACGGCGGTGTAGGCGGTCTCGGCGTAGATGCCCTCGGCCGTTTCGACGCCATCGACCTCTTGGATGGCGTCGAGATCATCGTCAGTCAGGCCATAGGTCGACTGCACGTTAATGTCATAGACATTTTGCTGGTCGAAGTAGGCGTCGACCGAATCGCACAGATCCTCGCAACCCGCCTTGAGGCCGCACATCACGCTCACGCCGAGCGCGGTGATGACCACGATAGATAGGAAGCGCTTAAGACTGCCGCGGATTGTGCGGTAGATGCCACGGCGAAATACCGTCGGCACCATATCGTTTGAGCTTTGGGCGGTACGGTAGGTCGCGAACTCCCGGTCGCGGCCCGCGTGCTCCGTATCGTGGTTTTGGCTGTTTTGGCGGTCCTGGTCCATGGGCGCTACCACTCGATTGTCTCGATAGACACGGGATTTTGCTGGACCGTCTCGCTCTCCACGCGGCCGCTCTTAAAGCGGATCAGGCGATCGGCCATGGGCGCCAGCGCGGAGTTATGGGTGATGATAATGACCGTGATGCCCTGCTTGCGGCAGGTGTCCTGCAGCAACTGCAAAATCTGCTTGCCGGTTTTGTAGTCGAGTGCACCCGTGGGCTCGTCGCACAAAAGCAGCTTGGGGTTCTTGGCCAGCGCGCGGGCAATGGACACGCGCTGCTGCTCGCCGCCCGATAGCTGCGCGGGGAAGTTGGCGAGGCGCTCGCCCAGGCCAACCTGGCAAAGCGTTTGCTCGGCATCGAGTGAATCGGGGCAGATTTGCGCCGCGAGCTCGACGTTTTCGAGCGCCGTCAGGTTGGGGACCAGATTGTAGAACTGGAAGACAAAGCCGACGTCGGCGCGGCGGTATTCCACAAGCTGAGCCTCGTTGGCAGAGCTCACGTCACGCCCGTCCACCGTCACGGTGCCAGAAGTTGCCGTGTCCATGCCGCCCAGAATGTTGAGGGCCGTGGTCTTGCCGGCACCCGAAGCACCCAAAATGATGGCGAGCTCGCCGCGCTCGACCGTAAAGCTCGCGCCGTCGAGCGCGTGAATGCGGGCATCGCCCTCGCCGTACGCCTTGATGACGTCTTTGAATTCGATATAAGCCATCGATTAATTCCCATCTGGTCGGATAACTCTTTAGTATTACCCATTTCACGCCGACCAAAAAGGGACAGGTTCATTTTGGCAGGTTTTATATGGGGAAACGGGGAGCGCAGGCAAGCGCCGGGAAGGCAGAGAAATCATCGACGGGGTCAGGCCGACCGCCAAACACAACGCACGCATCTCTATCTGTCAGCAAAATCATTCGAACAGCTGTTCGTTTCTATGATATGATTCCGTTATCTAAGCAGGCCAATACGCAGAAAGGCGGCCAACATGGCGTTCGACTTTAAGAAGGAATGCAAGGAGCTCTACAAACCTGCAAGCAAGCCGAGCATCGTAACTGTCCCGCCTATGAGCTACGTTGCCGTTCGCGGAAAGGGCGACCCAAATACTGAAGGTGGCGAGTATCAAAACGCCCTGCCGCTGCTTTACGGCATCGCCTATACCGTCAAGATGTCGAAGAAAGGCTCAAGGAGTATCAAGGGCTATTTCGACTTTGTGGTACCGCCGCTCGAGGGTTTCTGGTGGCAAGACTCCCCGAGCGGCGACATCGATTATGTACGCAAGGACGATTTCAACTTTATCTCGTGCATTCGCCTGCCCGATTTCGTCACCCGAGATGACTTTGACTGGGCAGTCGCGGAAGCCACGACCAAAAAGAAACTTGACTTTTCTGCCGTCGAGCTGCTTAAAGTTGACGAGGGCCTCTGCGTTCAATGCATGCACACCGGGCCCTACGACAACGAACCGGCGACCGTAGGCGCTATGAATGAATACACGACCGAGCAGGGCTATGTCCCCGACTTCTCAGACACCCGTTTCCATCACGAAATCTATCTCTCCGATCCACGCAAATGTGCACCGGAGAAACTTAAGACTGTGGTTCGTCATCCTATCAAGCGCGCTGAATAGCGTGGAGCGTCATCTCACGCGCTAGGTTTTAAGCCAGCCAACCAGCCGCCTCCTAGGCCGTCCGGTAATTATCTTGACGCGGCCCGTCGCATCTTATAAGTTTGTTTTGCTAAAGCTGGAAAGCCTCTCAACGATGCGCAACTCCAGCTCTTTTTCTATCAAGAGGCTTAAATGAAATACCGGAAGTCGCGGATATCCATCTAACGAACAAATAGCACTATTGACAGAATACAGGGGTCTTAAGTGCTCTGATCAAAGCGAACTCGAGCGAGCTTTGGTCGAAGTCGGCCAC
The DNA here is from genome assembly GCF_040092375.1 of Collinsella sp. CLA-ER-H5. Lineage (NCBI taxonomy): Bacteria > Bacillati > Actinomycetota > Coriobacteriia > Coriobacteriales > Coriobacteriaceae > Collinsella > Collinsella sp. CLA-ER-H5. The sequence goes on along the minus strand of NZ_JBBNLR010000026.1, from coordinate 29,707 downwards.
TACAAACTGTCGGCCTACTGGTTTCCCTACAAAACCAAATGCAAGTCCGGGATTACCATCTTTCGCGAAGGCACAACATTCGAAACCATCATCTACACGTATGAATTTGACCGAGCCCTCCGGCAGTTAATGTTTGATGCGGTCGGCAGAATTGAGATCTACCTCAAAAGCAGAATTGCCTATCTTGCCTCTGAGGAACGCGGGCCTTTCTGTTACCCAGATGTCGCCATAACGAGGCTCAACTCGGCATGTCCATCGCGCTTTGCGCCGCGCTGGGCTACGCAGCCGTCTTTGGCAGCGCCACCAATACGCTGCTCGCACCCATCCTGATTGGCTGCGAAGTCTTCGGTTTCGGTAATCTGCCGGCATTCTTCATCGTCTGCGTCGCGGCTTACCTGTTCAACATGGATAAGTCGATCTATGCCCTGCAGAAGCGGGCGTAGAAAGATGTCCAAGCAAGTGGTCTCAACCGGAAACGGCATCCCACTCTAAGGCTGTATTCCGGGACACGGTTTCCGTTTGGGACGCCATTCGGAAAGCGCATCCCGTTCTTTCACGGCGTCTTGGCTATGCAAAGTGCTCGAACGTTATTCCTCGTACGCGCCCTCGAGCCGAAGCAGCCACTCCTTGCGGTCAAGCCCGCCGGCATATCCGTTAAGCGAGCCGTCGGCGGCAACCACGCGATGGCACGGCACAATGATCGAAATAGGATTCCGCGCGACCGCGGCCCCCACGGCACGGGGAGACACAACAGGTGCTTCGTTTCCCGGTACACGATGTCGAGCCGCAACACGCTGGGCGATCTCACCATACGTAGCGACCTCGCCACGCGGGATAGAAAGCAGCTCAAACCAAACCTCACGCTGAAACGCCGTGCCAATCATATGCAACGGCGGCGTAAACCGAGGCTCCTGCCCCGCAAAATAAGCATTCAGCCAAGCCCAAGAACGCTCAAGCACCGAAGAAGCCGCGCCATTTGCCGGACTCACCGAAGACATCCCACCGGTACCAGAAACCGCATCGGCGCCTTCAACATGTTCGGGATCTTCTTTGAGAAGCGTGGAGCCAAAGTGCTCCTGCCCCTCAAACCAAAGCCCCGTCAAACCGCGGCCATCAGCGGCAAGCAGGATTTCGCCCAAAGGCGAAGCAAACGTCGTCGTGACCACCAGCGGCTCCTTTCAAAACTCCGCAACATAATACCGCGAATTGTGCAGACAACCCCAATCGACCCCAAAGTCACCCAAGGCAGCAGGCGCGCAGCGCCGCAGCTGCCGCACGACCCCAAAGTCCCCGCAGGCAGCAGGCGCAACGCGCCGCAGCTGCCGGCCGCGCCCCACAGTCCCCAAAGGCGGCAGGCGCAAAGCGCCGAGGCCGCCGCCGGGGCCAGGGCCCGCAACGGCCACGTGCCCTCACATCAGCCCAGCGGCCCCAGCCAACAACGGCCCCATCGCAGGCCGCTCGCAGCCGAGTCACCGCAGGCGGGGGCCGGGCTTAGTTTTCAGAACACTCCGCAGACCAGTGTGGCGCCTTGTCCGCGGCTCCGAAGGAGCAGGACAAGGCGCCACACATGGTCGAGGACGTTCTGAAAACTAAGCCCGGCCCCCGCCGGACAGGTCACACTACTCGCAGAGCAGCTTAGCGATCTGGACGGCGTTGGTTGCCGCGCCCTTACGGATTTGGTCGCCGCAGCACCAGAAGGTGATGCCACGCGCGGCCTCGGGGTTCGAGATGTCGCGGCGTACGCGACCGACCCAAATCAGGTCCTGGTCGGAGGTGTCCATCGGCATGGGGAAGCGGTCGTGCGCATCCTCGGCGCTCATGTCGTCAACTAGCTTGACGCCGGGAGCGGCAGCCAGCGCAGCACGGGCCTCCTCGACCGTAATATCGCGCTCAAACTCGAGCGTAATGCTCTCGGAGTGCGAACGCAGCACGGGCACGCGCACGCAGGTGCAGTTCACGCGCAGCTCGGGCAGATGCATGATCTTACGGCCCTCGTTTTGCAGCTTCATCTCCTCGGAGGTAAAGCCCTCCTCCTTGACGCCGCCAATCTGCGGAATCAGGTTGCTCGCCAGCTGGGCGGCAAATGCACGCGGCTCGGGAATCTCCTCGCCGCGACCCAGGGCGGCCAGCTGAGCCTCGAGCTCGGCCATACCGGGAGCGCCGGCACCCGAAGCCGCCTGATACGTCGAGACGATCATGCGCTTCACGCCGGCGAGCTGATGCAGCGGCCAGGTAGGAACCAGGCCGATGATAGTCGCGCAGTTGGGATTGGCGATAAGGCCGTGATGCCACTTGATATCGTCGGCATTGATCTCGGGCACGACCAGCGGCACCTCGGGATCCATGCGGAAGGCATGGCTGTTGTCTACCACGATGGCGCCACGCTTGACGGCCTCGGGCAGCAGCTCCTTCGCGATATCGTCGCCGGCAGCGCCGAGTACGATGTCGCAGCCCTCAAAGGCCTCGGGGCAAGCTTCCTCGATCACAACCTGCTCGCCGCGGAACTCGACGGTCTTGCCCGCAGAGCGCGCGCTCGCTAGCAGCTTGAGCTTGCCGACCGGGAACTCCTGCTCGTTGAGACACTCGAGCATCTGGGTGCCAACAGCTCCCGTCGCGCCCAAAATAGCAACCGTGTACTGTTTCATGCTTCCCCCTTTTAAGGTTGTGGCTTTTGCCCGCACGCCGAGCAGGCTAAATGTTCTTGCCCAGTTTATACAAAAACGGGACGGGCATGAAACCCGCCCCGTCGAAACGAAACCGAAATGAAACGCCCCACGGCAGATTTTGGGGCATGTCCCAAAATCTGCCGGAATGGCCGCTACTTGTGGAGGGCGGCCAGGGCGGGTTCGACCGGCGCGGGAGCCTCCAGGTCCGCGACTTTCACAATGCCGTTCTCGTCGGAGAAGGCACGGTAAATGGTCTGAATCGCCAAGTCGAAGTCCTTCTCCTCGACACCGATAATGATATTGATCTCGTCGCAGCTCTGCGAAATCATGCGCACGCTCACGCCGGCCTGGCCAAGCATGCCAAACAGGTGGCCCGAGATGCCTGCACGACCGCGCAGGTTACGGCCGACGGTCGCGATGAGCGCCAGACCCTCGACAACCTCGATCTCGAGCGGCTCGACCTCCTGCTGAATGTCACCAACGAGCGAGTACAGCGAATCGTGCACGTCCTGCTCCTGCACCACGGCGCCAAAACGGTCGACACCGGTGGGCATGTGCTCGACGGAAACGTCATAGCGTTCGAACACCGAAAGCGCACGGCGCATAAAGCCAACGCGGGGCTTGGTGCGGTCGCGGGCAACGTTGATGGCGACAAAGCCGCGCTTGCCGGTCACGCCGGTAATGATGGGCTCCGCCTCGCCCTCATCAGCCGTCTCGCTAATGATGGTGCCGGGGTCCTGCGGCGCATTGGTGTTCTTGATGACCAGCGGAATACCCGCCTCGCGCACGGGGAACACGGCCTCCTCGTGCAGGACGCTTGCGCCCATGTACGAAAGCTCGCGCAGCTCCTCGTAGGTAACGCGCGCAATGGGCTGAGCCTCGGGAACAATACGCGGATCGGCAGAATAGAAGCCCGAGACGTCGGTCCAGTTCTCGTACAGGTCGGCGCCCAGGCACTTGGCCAAGATCGAGCCCGAGATATCGCCACCGCCTCGATCGAGCAGCTTGATCTGGCCCTCGCGCGTCGCGCCGTAGAAGCCAGGCATAACGAAGCCGCCCTGCTGGCCATACTCCTGCACCAGCTCGGAGGTGCGATTCATGCTGAGCGTACCGTCGTGATGGAACGCCACAACCGTCGCGGCGTCCAGGAACGGTAGGCCCAGGTACTCAGCCATCAGGCGAGCGGTAAAGTACTCGCCACGGCTCACAAGCTCCTCGGTGGAGTAGCCGCCCGAGCGGGCGCGCTCGGCAAAGGCCGCGAACTCCTCACGGATGGGATAGGTGAGCTCCAACTCATCAGCGATATCAAAATAGCGCTGGCCGATGTCCTCGAGCAGCTCCTCACACGACACGTGGTACTTAACGTGCGCATTGACCAGATAGAGCAGGTCGGTCACCTTGGTGTCGCCCTTAAAGCGGCGGCCGCAGGCGGAAACCACCACAAAACGGCGGGCAGGGTCGGCGTCGACGATGGCCTTGATCTTTTTGAAGTGTTCGGCGTCGGCGACCGACGAGCCGCCAAACTTGGCAATCTTAATCATGGGCTGGAGGTTACCTTTCTAAAAAGCCTCTGCGAACCTATTTTGCGCGCTCTGATACCATGGTTTCACCGATTGGGACCAAGGCATCCGAGGAGCAGTGTTATATGGGAACTTATCATAGTACACGAGGACGCACTTTATCGTGCTCAAGTAAGGTGGCAATCCGTACCGGCATCGCTCCCGACGGGGGTTTGTTTGTCTCGGACGAGCTCGGCACCCAGCAGGTCGATATCAGCTCGCTTGCAGATAAATCGTACTTTGAAATCGCTCAAGATGTGTTGGGAATGTTACTGAATGATTACACGGCCGAAGAAATTTCGGCGTGTGTCGACGAGGCATACCGCGGCACGTTCGCGAGTGAAGAGGTTACGCCGCTCGTCAAACTCGACGCTGCGCCGGGCGCTGACGCCCCTCAGACCTATGTGATGGAGCTCTTTGGCGGTCCCACGAGCGCCTTCAAGGACGTCGCCCTGCAGATGCTCCCCCGCTTGATGGCCCGCACTTCCGCCAAGGACGGCGGCGCCGAGCGCATCATGATCGTCACCGCCACGTCGGGCGACACAGGCAAGGCAGCACTCGCCGGCTTTGCCGACGCCCCGGGCACGGGCATCACCGTCTTTTATCCCGAGGGCAAGGTCAGCCGCGTGCAGAATCTGCAGATGTCCACGCAGGAGGGCGGCAACGTCGCCGTCTGCGGCATCCGCGGCAACTTCGACGACGCCCAGAGTGCCGTCAAGCGCATCTTTGCCGATAAGGAGCTGGCCGAGCGCCTGGAGGCCGCCGGCACCGTGCTTTCGAGCGCCAACTCCATCAACGTCGGCCGCCTGGTGCCGCAGGTCGTCTACTACTTTGCCGCCTATGCGCAGCTGCTGCGCGCCGGCGCCATCGAGGCCGGCGATGCCGTGGAGTTCTGCGTACCGACCGGCAACTTTGGCGATATCCTGGCCGGCTACTACGCCAAGCGCATGGGTCTGCCCGTCGCCAAACTCGTCGTGGCCAGCGACAAGAACAACGTGCTCGCTGACTTCCTGACCACCGGCGTCTACGACCGCAACCGTCCGTTCTTCACGACCATTTCGCCGTCGATGGACATCCTTATTAGCTCTAATCTGGAGCGCATGCTCTACTTCCTGTCCGACGGCGACTGCGAGCTCGTTGCCGGCCTTATGGAGCAGCTTGCCCAGACCGGTCGCTACGAGGTGCCTGCCGAGCTGCTGGCCAAGATCCAGAGCGTATTTGGCTGCGGTTGGGCCAGCGAGGACGAGGTTCGCGCCGCCATCAAGAGCTGCTGGGATGCCAACGGCTACGTGATCGACCCGCACACCGCTTGCGGCTATCACGTCTTTGAGCAGGTCGCCCCCACCGAGGGCGCCAAGGCCCGCGTGCTGCTTTCGACCGCCAGCCCCTACAAGTTCCCGCGCGCCTGCTGCGATGCCCTGGGCCTCGACGTTCCCGAGGACGACTTTGAGGCCATGCGCGTGCTCGAGCAGGCAACCAACACGGTCGCCCCAGCCCAGCTCGCCGAACTCGAGTCCAAGCCCGTCCGCTTCGAAGACGTCTGCGACGTCGATGAGATGGCCAGCTACGTAGAGCAGGCTGCAAAAAAGATAGCAACCAACTAAACCCCTTATAAGGCGCCGGCGAAAGCCGGCGCACCTTCTTTTATCAGATACCCACCGGGATGATGACGAACTGACATGCGGGTCTGCCTGTTTAGTTCGTCGCGAGTTCCGCACGAGCCGGAAAGCACTTAATGTGCTTTCCGAGCGAGCCAGGACTGCCCGAGCAGCGAACTAAACAGGCAGACCGCCCAGGAGATTCCCATGATCAAAATCACCGTCCCCGCCACCAGCGCAAACTTAGGCATTGGCTACGATACCCTCGGCATGGCCGTCAGCCTCTACTCGCACTTCACCTTCGAGCGCGCCGATAAGCTCACCATCACGGGCTGCCCCGAAGAGTTCCAAAACGAGGACAACCTGGTCTACGTCAGCTTTGTCGATGCACTGGCCGCATGGGGCGAGACGGCTTTTCCCGTTGCCATCGACATTCAGACTGACGTTCCCGTCGCCCGCGGCCTGGGCTCCAGCTCCACCTGCGTCGTCGCCGGCATTATGGCCGCCGCCGCACTGACAGGCCACACCGTCGACCGCGCCGAGCTGGTTCGCATTGCCACCGAAGTCGAGGGCCATCCCGATAACGTCGCCCCCGCCATCCTGGGCGGCGCCGTCTGCTCCTTTACGCCGACCGATTCGCTCCCCCAGTGCCTGCGCTACGAGGTGAGCGATCGCCTGCGTTTTATTACCGTGATTCCGCCCTACGAGGTACACACGAGCGAGGCGCGCAAGGTCGTGCCGCAGGAGATTCCGCTCTCCACCGCCGTGTGGCAGATGGGCCGCATCGCCGGTATGACGCGCGGCTTGGAGACTGGTGACCTCGACCTGATTGCCGCCGCCAATGACGACCGCATCCAGGAACCCTATCGTCGCCGTCTGATTCCCGACTACAACGCCGTGCGCGACACCTGCCTTAACGGCGGCGCCAAGACCATCTGGATCAGCGGTTCGGGCTCGACCCTCATGGCCGTGACTGACGACACCATCGTGGCAAAGTTCCTGCAGGTCAAGCTGCGCGAGCAGTTCCCTAAGTGTGATACGCATATCCTCACGTGCGACACCGAGGGCGCTCAAATCGAGTACCTGTAGACATCCTCCTCATATACCTGTCCGGGACGGTCGGGATGTTCCCTGCGCCTACCTTGCTGAGGATGTCTACAGGGACCCACGCTTTGAAGGGGCGCTGGGCCGATAGTTTGGCTTTTTATTGATAGGGGCTCTTGCTAGGCTGGAGCACTTCCTAGAGGCGGGCATCGGCTGCGTGCTTGGTTTACGCTGCGCTGGTTTCTTTGTATTCGAAGACTGGTTCTAGGAGGTCTTCGATATTGCAGTGGAGGGCTTTTGCTATAGCTCTTACGGTTGTTACCGAGGCTTCGTTGATGTTTCGTTGGCGCTGTTCGTACATTTGGATTGAGCGGAGTGATACGCCCGATTCGTATGCCAAGTCTTGTTGGGTTTTCTTAAGCCTCTTTCTTGCTAGTGCTAGCTTGGTTTGACGAGGTGTTTTCTTCGCCATATCGCAAACAAGACTCGCCACACGTTCCTCTGAGGCTTCATGCCAGGGGTAGTACAGGTTGCGCAGCGCGTCAAACGGAACGACATGCAGCAGATCTTCGAAAGACTCTCCTAGGCGCCACTGCAGGTATGCCAGCATCCAGCCCGCCCAATATTCCGGCGTCTTCTCAAATCGATAGGTGCAGTCCGGTATAGGCCCGTTTTGATAGCCCGACCTTTCGGCGATAAGCGCGAACAGCTCAACACCCGATTTTCCCGACACTACCCATGCATTGCCGCGCTCAAACTCTCGAGCAACCCCGCTCAGGCAAAAGAGTTCAGCAACTTCCGATCCTTCTGCTCCGTAATCGTTAACGGCATAGTCGAAGCAATCCCCGAGGTTGTTCATTGCGTCCTCAAGGTAATAGACGGGGTATGTCCTACTCGGCCCACAATCCGTTAACTCTTGGATCATTTAAATCAACCCTCCCTGCCATCAAATCCCTAATGTCGACACCATCAGAGTCAAATCCGTTTACCGTATCCAGGTACTTTCGTCGAGCGTTCTGTTCTCGCTCAAATCGTTTGGGATAAAACTCGGCTCCTGAGGCCTGCTTCCAATCGCGGAACCTGATCGCCGAGAACGCGCGCTCACTCATAAGCGCATATTGAATGCCCAAATCCCCCAAAAACATAATGCGCTGCAGTTGCCTGAGCGAAATCATGCCGTTAACGAACTGTCTTGCAAACGAAAAGTAGGAATCGTCAGCGCGATAGCCTCGAATGACGTCATAAGGAGAAATATCAATCAGGCAGTTGTCCAGCAAATACCGAAGTCCTTCGCGTGCCAGCGGCGTCGAGACATTAAACTCCCGGTTGTCGGCCAAAATCGCAAGCCAATTGAGGATTGAAAACTCCCCAGACTCTAAATCCAAGACCGAAAGGCCATCTAAATCAAGCTCATATCGATTGGCAATGCCATCAGACTCGGTTCGACATGCCCACTCCATTGCCATTTCCTCATGCGGTGTGCAATAAAACCCGCGCCCATAGTCATTGAATTGTCTGCATTTATCCAACGATGGATGATCAACAACAACGTCCGACCCGTGCCAAAGCTCCATATCGACCTCCAAAAATATCACTTCAGTGATAGTTTACCAATAACTATCACTGAGGTGATATTGATAAGAGCTTTTGAGGGGCCGCGGCCTGACTAAAGGCAGGCCTCGGCGATGCGGCGCTTGAGTTCGTCGATGCCCACGCCGGTCTGGGAGCTTGTGATGATTACGTTCTCAGCCGGGACGTTGAGCTGCTTTTTGATGGCTGCTGCCTGGCGGGCCTGTTGGGTGCGGCTGAGCTTGTCGGCTTTGGTGAGGCAGACGATAAAGTTGAACTCGTTGCCCTGCAGGTAGTCGATCATGTCATGGTCGAGTTTACTGGGGTCGTGGCGAATGTCCACCAGCGACACAACCAGGTTAAAGCTGCGCTCTGAGTCGAAGAAGTCGCCGATAAGCTCAGCCCAGCGGTCGCGCTCGGCCTTGGAACGACGGGCGAAACCGTAGCCCGGCAGGTCCACAAAATGCACGTCGTCGGCCTCAAAAAAGTTGATGTTGCTCGTCTTGCCCGGCGTGCTCGAAACCTTGACCAGGTTCTTGCGGCCAAAGAGTTTGTTCATGATGGAGGACTTGCCCACGTTGGAGCGGCCGACGAAGCTCACCTCGGGACAGGTTGACTCGGGAATCTGCGAAACCTTGCCGTAGCTGGCGACGAACTTGGCAAGCTGGTAGTTAATTGAATCGGCCATGGACACTCCTTGGTCGTAGGTTCTTACAAAACGGGCGTGCTATTGCGCGGCGGCGATACGACGAACGATGTCAAGCGTGATGCCGCTCGCGGTGCGAGCGTACTCGTCCAGATCGAACTCGCGCTCGCAAAACGCGTCATATGCCTCGTCACAATTATCGCTGATAGCGCGCAGTACCAGGCAATCGACACCATTCTTGGCCGCGATGTGCGCAATTGCCGCGCCCTCCATCTCGACGCAATCGGCATGCGTGGCCTCAATCGCAGCGTTACGCATGGCGTCACCCGTAACAAAGCGATCACCCGTGGCGATAGTGCCACACAGGAACTGCTTGGGGTCCTTCTCCGCAGAAGTCTCATCCGCCGAGGCATCCACAAATCCATGCTCGGCAAGCACGGCGGCGGCAACATCAGCCAACGCCGGTGTCGAGACAAACTCCTCGAGCCCCGGCGCGGACTCGGCGATGAGTGCCGTATCGGTATCCAGATAGCGCAGGCACTTGCCTATAACCACGTCGTTAATATGGAGTTTAGGGTTTAGGCCGCCCGCAATGCCCGAAAACACAACGGCCTGCGGGGCGTATTTGCTGATGAGATGCTGCGTTGCGGCAGCGGCGTTCACGGTCCCCATGCCTGCCGTCGTGGCGACTACTGTCAGACCCGAAAGCCCACCGTTCACAACGGTCAAGCCCGCCTCCTGCGACTCATGCGTGCCACTCAGCTCTTCCTTAATCTGCGCAACCTCTTTTTCGAGTGCGCCTATGATCGCGATGGTTGCCATGCCATCCCCCAAATCCGTGCAAATTGCTTATCCACGGTATGGTACCAGCATTTTGGCTCAACCGTGTCAGCACCAAGCCGTTAGGCCAGTACAGCTCGGGTATCATAAAGGGGCAAAAATGGCTTGTTAGCCGATGGCCGACCTGAGCTCCGCACGGCGCTTTTTCATACCGGCCATAACGGCATTGCGCAGCTCGGGCATGCGCGCGGTATCCATCTGAGGTACGCCCTCAAGCTTATAGGGAATGCCCAGTTGCTCGTACTTGACGACACCCATCGTGTGATACGGCAGCATTTCCAGGCCCACCACGTTGTGCCATGGAGCGATGAGGCGACCGAGCTTCTCGCACTCCTCCACCGTGTCGGTAATGCCCGGCACCACCACGTGGCGGATAACGACCTTGATCTTGCGACGTGCAAGTTCATCGCCGAACGCCAAGATGCGTGCGGGATCGCAACCGGTCAGCTTTTTATGCTCGACCGGGTCGGCATGCTTAATATCGAGCAGTACCATGTCGGTCTCGTTGAGCACGGCATCGAACTTCTCGGGGTGGTTGGGGTCAAATGCATAGCCACAGCTATCTAGGCAGGTATGTACACGGCCATCGGGGTTGTTATGCATAGCACGAAACAGATCGGCCAAAAACTCGGGCTGCAGGAGCGGCTCGCCGCCGGACACCGTAATGCCACCGCTGCGATAGAACTCGTGGTTACTCTGGAACTCATCCATCAGGTGTTCGACGGTCACCATGGTGCCGCCGTTGACCGACCAGGTATCGGGATTGTGGCAATACGCGCAGCGCATGGGACAGCCCTGAACAAACACCACAAAGCGGATGCCGGGTCCGTCGACCGTTCCCATCGTCTCGATCGAATGCACGCGGCCAAGGGCAAACGCAGAGTCCTCGGGACGAGCGTCCACACCCTCAAGCGTCATTTCTGCCATTCGCGCTACCTTGCCTCTCCTTGGATGCAACCAATTAAAATGCCAGAGTCATTCTAGCCCATGCGTTTGCGTTTAAACGTCTCGGACTAGAACGGCACGTTTTAATCTATCCCCCATCACCATGGCTGGGGGCTACGTCGAGATGTCAGGCTGAAGAACGCTCGCCTGCGGCCTTTACGCCTTAAGCGTGAGCACCGCACCTAAGGCGGTCGGGCCGCAATGGCTCGAGATGACGCCGCCGACCTGAGTCCAGGTAACGTCCTTAAAGCCCAGATCATGCGCATAGACCTCCATGTCATCGCGCAGCTCCTGGGAAAGGCCCACCGAATACGCCAGGCCAATGTGCGAGTAGTCAATCTCGCCCTTCGCAACCATGTGGTCAATAAAGGCGCGGGCGCACTTGAGCATAGAGCCGCGGAACTTCTTGGTCGCCACGAACTTGCCGCCCGTCACCTCAATGCAGGGCTTAATCTTGAGCAGATGGGCGCCAAGGAATGCGACGTTGGACAAGCGACCGCCCGCCTTAAGAAAGGCAAGATCGGTAGGAACAAAGCCCAGCAGCACGCGGTCCATGACGGAATTCGTAAATGCAAAGATCTCGTCGACGGTGGCATCGGGGTGAGCCTCGATGTATTTGGCGGTCTCGACGACAACGAGCGACTGGCCTACCGAGACAAAGCGCGTGTCCATAGAGAACACGTAGTCGCGACCCTTGGCGGCGATCTTCGATGATTGATGCGAGCAGGTCGTGGCCTCGGAATACGCGAGATGCAGAATAGTCGCATCGGGCTGCTCAGCGTGAATGCGGTCGTACACGTGAGCAAAATCCGCAGGCGCGCAGCCGCTGGTCTTGGGCATCACGCCAAACTCGTTGCAGCGCGAATAAATCTCGAGCGGATCGATCGAGCCGTCCTCGACGGTCTCGTCACCAATCGTGACATGCATGGGCACGCGCACGATGCCGTAGCGCTCGCAGAGCTCCGGCGTCACATCCGACCCAGACTCAACCACGATTACGTACTTGCCCATTATTATCACGACCCATCTCGACATTGGCTTTTCAATACATGGCACGCGCCGCCGCACTGTTGCACAACGGCGTCCAAGCGCCAAAGAGACGCCGCCCCTTGCACACAACAAAGGACAGCGTCTCCCTGGAAAACTCCGTGCTTATCTAGGATTCCACACGGTTTATTAAGGAGGGTTACTTATTCCGCAAACGGTCGCTATATGCGGTAAGCGGTAGTTGGCCGCGACAACTGCGACACATTCCGTCCAGCAAATCCAATCGTGCTCCACGCACGGTTAATGCACGAGGCGGTAGAAATTCATCGATGCCGCACCCTCGGCGTGCAGCTCCATCGCCGGAACCGCCGGCGAATAGGTACGGCTCGTAAGTGCCGCCTCGCCGCCATTTGCAAAAATCTCGACCATCGTAGTGTCCGAAAGCACGCGCAGGTCGCGAAGCTCGCTGAGCTCGATCGACCTCTGGTCGCGCCCATAGCCTTCGTCACCCATGTCGAGGGTAAGCATCCCGTCTGCATAGCGCACAAAGACACCCTTGCGGATTTCGAGCTCGATCACCTGGGCGCCCTCACAGGAAACCACAAGATCAAACAGGCGGCCCGGCTCCTCAACGGTTTCACCGCCTGTCGCGCAAACGCAGTCGCCGCGCATCCTCTCAATCTCGTGCACCGGCTGCTGACAGAGCTTACCATCGCGCATGCTCAGTTTTCTCGGCACCGTCAACGCGCACTGCCACCCGCGTGCCACCGTCGGGCTTTTTGCCGTCGCATCGGGGCAACCCGACCACCCGATCATCAAACGCCGACCCGCAGCATCCTCAAAAGACTGCGGTGCGTAGAAATCAAAGCCGGCATCGACCATCGGGGGCATGCCCTGCCCGGCGATCTTAAAACTCGGCGCCTCCCAATCGGCCTCGATGGGAAACCACACGCACTGGTGCGGATTGCGGTAACGCCATCCATCGGCGGACACACCCTGCGGACAGCAAACGAGAATAAGCTCACCATCGAGCTCAAACAGATCGGGGCACTCCCACATAAAGCCAAACTTCTCGCCCAACTCAATGCGCGTCGCATAGCTCCAGTCCTCTAGATTGCTCGAGGTATAGACAAGCACGCAGCCGCGGTCGTCTTTCGTACGAGCGCCCAGAACCATGTAGTAGATACCATCGTGTTCAAGGATTTTGGGATCACGCACGTGCGTACCGATATCGTCGGGGTAATCGACCGGCCCAACAGCTATGCGCTTCTCGCCCAATTCGTCGGGGTTCTCGGCAACCACATGAATCTGGTTTTGCTCACGGCCCGTCAACACGTAGTCGTAATCATCGCGGTCAAAATGCTTGACGTTGCCGGTATAGAAGTAGTGAATCTTGCCGTCGTGTACAAAGGCAGAACCAGAATACGCTCCGCTCGAATCCAAATCGGAATCGGGGAACAGCACAGGGCCGCGATTCTCGTACGTCACAAAATCCTTTGTTGTCAGATGATTCCAAAGCACTGGACCGCCATGCGCAGCATCGAATGGATCGTATTGGTGATAGATGTGATACGTATCACCGATCTGCACCAAACCGTTGGGGTCGTTGAGCCAGCCAAGCTCAGGCTCCACATGGAACAGGAGCCTATCGGGGTCGGACGCGATGCGACCCGCCGTCTCATCCTGTCCGGCACGCCACTGCTCATAGTCCGCGCGTGTCACCTTATTTTTTTGATTAAACATCGCCGTTGACTTTCTCGTCTATGGGGAAGGACGCTCGACTCACACGAGTCGAACGCCCTTCCCCAAATGGACTTATCCTCAGATTACGCTGAACGGCTCAACTAGAAGCTGACATCAAAGCCAGCACCAGCGCCCTCTTCATCAGTGGTCGGCACGCCCTTTGCCTTGTTGTAGGCAAAGATCAAGACGATCGGCACGATAAAGGCGATGAGATTGCCAGCCACATACCACACGAGCGTCTCGGGCGTGACGATGAGCAGGCCAAGCACGCCGGTCAGACCCTGACCGATGGCGCGCACCTCAAAGAGCTTCACGAAGGCACCGCCGCAGCCTGCACCGATGCATGCGCAGATGAACGGAATAATCGAGTAGCGCATGTTTGCAGCAAAGATTGCGGGCTCGGAGATACCGACCAGCGTCGGGATAAAGGACGACATGCAAATGTTGCGCTCTTTGGAATGCTTCTTGTGAATGAGGTACATGCCGATGGCGCCGCCGCCCTGGGCGATGATGGAAACCGACCAGATGGCCTGGATGTAGTTGAAGCCGGTCGTGGCAACGAGGTTGGCCTCGATACCCTGGATGAACTGATGCGTACCGGTAACGACGAGCGGCTGCAGGAACGCGGCGAAGACAAAGGCACCAAAGACGCCCATCCTGTTGTACAGGATATCGATTACGCCGGCGAGGACGTCACCGATCAGGTTGCCGAGCGGGCCGAACACGGTGAACAGGGCAACGTTAGCAAGAATCAGGGTAACGGTCGGGACAAAGACGAACGAAACGACCTCGGGGATGTACTTCTGGGCAATCTTCTCGACCTTGGCCATAAACCAGGCAGTCAGGATTGCGGGGAACACACCGCCCTGGAAAGCAACCATGGGAATGGATAGCGGACCGAAGTTCCAGTACTCAGCACCCGTCGGGTCCATAACGAACGTGTTGCGGTTCATAAGGCTCGGGTGAACCATGACGATACCGACGAGGATGCCCAGGATCGGGTTACCGCCAAAACGCTTGACCGCGCTGTACATAACCAGGACAGGCAGGTAGTCGAACGTGGTGGCGATAATGGCAAAGAAGCTTGCGAGGTTCTTGAGGAACTCGCTGTGATCGGCGAGGCTGCCTTCCATGCCAAAGAGGCCGTTGGCAACGATCAGCGACTTAAGGCCGATGATGATTGCAGCGCCGACGAAGGCGGGAATGATGGGGATAAAGATGTCCGAGAATACCTTGAGGACCGAGAAGAACTTGCCCTTCTTGTCCGCCTCGGCGCCCTTGACCTCGGAAGCACTGATCTCCTTAACGCCCGTCAGAGCCATAAACTCATCGTAAACCTTGTTGACGGTACCGGTACCGAAGATGATCATGAGCTGGCCGCTGTTGTACAGCACGCCCTTGACGCCATCGATGTTCTCGAGCTCGGCCTTGTTGTATTTGCTCGTATCCTTGAGCACCAGACGCAGACGGGTCACGCAATGCGTGGCGCCCTCGATGTTCTCCAGTCCGCCGACGTTGTCGACGACTTGCTGGGACACTGCCTTGTAGTCCATGTTCTTCTCCATTCCTTTTCTAAATCATAAAACGGTTCGTTGCCGCTACAGAGACGCGATCGTTGCGTTTGCGCACTTGAGCGCACCGTCGGTGACGGTAAGCGCCACACCCTGGCCCTGCTTGTTGCAGAAGCGAGCGTTGAGCGCAACATCATCGACAAAGATGGTCGCGATGTCGTCGTCGACGACCAGACGCACATGGTGAGTGCCCTCGCCCTTAAAGAACAACGGACGCTCGAGGCCCATGTTGTTGACCTGGAACCACGGGTACTGGGGAGCCGGCGTGAACTCGAGCTTGCCCTCGCGCAGGTTGGCGCGGAACTCATAGGCAAGACCAGTCTCGGCGTCCTCGGCGAACTTGACCGAGAAGCCGGCAGCGTTACCGCCGAGCTCAATGTCGGCATCGAGCAAGTAGGTGGAGCCGGCATCCGCGGCGAGCACCTGCTCGACCTTGCCCGACTCGCAGGAAAGCTCAAAGGTCTCGACTGCCTTAGCCTCGCCAAAGGCGCCAAGCATGCTGTCGGGGAGCTTGGTGCCGAGCGTTCCGTCGGCACGCTGAACGATCTCGAGGGGCATAAAGGTGCCACCCCATAGGTAAGAGCTGGGGTCGCCGCCCTCGTCACGCGTAGGAACCCAACCAAAGAGAACGCGACGCTCGCCATCGAATGCGGTGCGAGCAGCGTAGTACGCGCGGCCGTCGAAGGAGTCGTCAGCGGGGGTAATCCAAGGACCGTTGATGGACTTGGACATGCGGTAACGGGTCTTGTTGCCGTCGCTGTACTCGGAAAAGACGAGGTACCACCAGTCGCCCATCTTAAAGAGATCAGGCATCTCAAACATGGTGTACAGGCCCGGGTTCCACCAGTCGCCCTGGAACTCCCAGTTGGTCAGATCCTTGGAGGTGAACTTGACCAGGCGGCCGGTCATCAGACGCTTGTCCTCGCCCACACGCGTGCCGAGGATGAGCATGTACTCTTCGTTCTCCTCATCCCAAAGCACAAAGGGATCGCGCCAGTTGCGGTCATCGTAACCCTCCTGGGGCGGAAGCAGCGTCTCGGCGATGTTCTTCTCCCACTTGACGGCGTCGTCGCTCGTTGCGTGAAGAAGAACCTGCTTCATCAAACGTGCGCGGACCTTATCGCGATTGCAACCAGTGTAGAGCGCATGGTACTTGTCGCCCACCTTAAACACCGTGCCGGCATAAATGTACTGGTCGACTTCCTCGTCGCCGCCACGCTCAAGGCTCTCGCCAAAGTCCTTGTAGTTGACGAAATCCTTGGTCGTAGCGAGTGCCCAGCCAAACGGCTCTCCGAAAGGTTCGGGGTTACGCGTGTCACGCTGATGATAGAGATAGAACGTGCCGTCCTCGCCGTACGGCATGATGTCGCCTACCCAAATTCCCTCAGGCTGGTAATACACCTTGTGCATCCGAGACTTCCTTTCCACGACATACTAACTCGGTACAATGGCAAGATATGTCAATCGTTTTCATATGTCAAACGTTTTCACACCAATACGTCTTTTCGCAGTTCCAGTCGTCGGCAAACGGTTGACATATGCCGGTGAACGGTCATCAGAGGCGTTTGAGGAATTCTTTTGGCACGGGATGAACTACGCGGTTTTGCCCTCAATGAGTTCAACGGGGAGCTCGATATTCGATTCGGGATTATCGCCGTTAATAAGAGCGATGATGGATTGCGCCGCGAGCTCTCCGATGCGATCGATATCTTGACGTACGGTTGTTAAGTCAGGCATAAACGTCATAGTTCGGCGGGCACCATCCGCGCCCACGACCTTAATATCGTCTGGAGCGCTCAAGCCGCGCTGCTTCATCACGTTGAGACAGATGGCCGCCATCGTATCGTCTCCCGCAAAGATGCCGTCAATATCGGGGTTCTCATCGAGGATCTTCGCAACGACCGCGCCCTTTTCGTCGTCGGGCTTAACGAACTCAACCTCACGGACAAGCGCGGACAAACCGGCCTGCTCAACAACATCGAGGTAGGCATCGGTACGCTTATTGGCAGGCATGCGCATGCGGCTATTGCTGCGCAGGCACAGGATGCGTGAACATCCGTCATCGATCAGGCGACGCGTAGCAAGTTCGCCGATGCTATAGCTGTCGCTCGCAATCTGAACAGAGGCTTCGCCAAGGTCGCAGTCGATACCAACCAGACTCAAACCCATCTCGGCATACGCCTCGGCACCGATATTAAGCGAGTTGACGATGACGCCATCAACCATATTGCGTCGAAGCATGTCGATATAAGAGCGCTCAAGCTCGGGTCGATTGGCGCTATTGCACAGCAGCATCTTAAAACCGTTTTCGGCCAGGGTATGCTCAATGACTTGAACCACTTGGGCATGAAACGGACTGCTGACATAGGGGACGATCATACCGATAAGATTCAGGCGACCGTTGAGCATGGCACGGGCGATATCGTTGGGCGTATAGTTGATGCGCTTCATCGCGGCATGGACCTTATCGCGGGTCTCTTGGCTAATATAGCCGCGATTATTAAGCACACGAGATACCGTAGTAGGCGAAACCCCCGCCACCGCCGCAACTTCCTTGATGCCAGGCTTAGCCGTATCCTTAGAACGAGCACTCTCGCGAGCCATAGCACCCTCCCCCATCAACATGTCATACGTTTACATACGAACAAAGCATACCCCAACAACAGCGGGATGACGGTAACAGTACAAGTAAGTAAACGACTCATCCAAATAATTAGGAGAGTTCCGCCTAAAGGGTGACTACACAGGACCCAGCCGGGGCTGTTTGGGCTACCTCCCAAAACATTCCGCAGGACGCAAAGAGGCTCCGCCGCGCAACGCGCGCAGCGGAGCCTCTTTGCATGTCCGAGGACGTTTTGGGAAATAACCCAAAACCGGCCCCAGTAATCCTACAGGAGTTGAACCCTTTAGAACTTGTCGTGGAAGGTACGCGAAATGACCTCGTCCTGCTGCTCCTTGGTGAGCGTGTGGAAGTTCACGGCATAGCCGGAAACGCGGATGGTCAGCTGCGGGTACTTCTCGGGGTGAGCCTGAGCGTCAAGCAGCGTCTCACGGTTGAAGACGTTGATGTTCAGGTGGTGGCCACCCTTCTCGGCGTAAGCGTCGAGCATGTGGACCAGGTTATCGGCCTGAGTCTCAGAAACTTCAGAAACCTTCATAATGTGTCTCCTTCGATTAATAGGCGCCGGCCGAAACCGGCGCGCTAATCAGTAATCGTTATTGTTAGTATAGCACTAACAATAGTTACTCGCCCAGCTGATCAAGGTCGATATCGCCAAAGAACACCTGGTCCTCCTTGCCGAGCGCACTCGGGATGATGGAGAAGGTGTTGGAGATGCCGTCCTGAGCATCGCGGAACGGGAGCTTGGAAACCGAAGACAGCGAAGCGATGGCGCCGTGGCTATCGCGCTTGTGCATGGGGTTTGCACCCGGGGCGAACGGCTGGCCAGCCTTGCGGCCGTCCGGCGTGGAGCCGGTCTTCTTACCGTAGACGACGTTGGAAGTAATGGTCAGAACCGAGGTCGTGGGCACGGAGTTGCGGTAGGTGTCGTTCATGCGGATGTACTCCATGAACTGGTGCACAACGTCGTGAGCGATCTGGTCGACGCGGTCGTCGTCGTTACCGTACTTGGGGAAATCGCCCTCGGTCTCGAAGTCGACGATGATGCCGTTCTCGTCACGGACGGGGTGGACCTTGGCGTACTTGATGGCGGACAGGGAGTCAGCCACGACGGAAAGGCCAGCGATGCCCGTAGCGAACCAGCGGTGCACGTGCTTGTCGTGCAGAGCCATCTGGATGCGCTCGTAGCAATACTTGTCGTGCATGTAGTGAATGATGTTCAGCGAGTTGACGTACACGCCAGCGAGCCACTTCATCATGTCGTTGTACTTGGCCACAACGTCGTCGTAATCGAGCGTATCGCCCTCGACGGCGCGGTACTTGGGGCCGACCTGCTTCTTGGAGACCTCGTCAACACCGCCGTTGAGTGCATACAGCAGGCACTTAGCCAGGTTGGCGCGAGCGCCGAAGAACTGCATCTCCTTGCCAATGCGCATGGAGGACACGCAGCAGGCGATACCGTAGTCGTCGCCGTGATAGACGCGCATGAGGTCGTCGTTCTCGTACTGGATCGAGGAGCTGGCGACAGAAGTCTTGGCGCAGAACTTCTTGAAGTTCTCGGGCAGACGGGTCGACCACAGAACGGTCATGTTGGGCTCGGGGCTGGTGCCCATGTTCTCGAGCGTGTGCAGGTAGCGGTAGCTCATCTTGGTAACGAGCGTACGGCCGTCAACACCCATGCCGCCGATGGACTCGGTGACCCACTGCGGATCGCCGGTAAACAGGGCCTGGTACTCGGGGGTACGGGCAAACTTGACCATGCGGAGCTTCATGATGAAGTGATCCACGAACTCCTGGATCTGCTCCTCGGTGAAGGTACCGTTGGCAAGGTCGCGCTCAGCGTAGATGTCGATGAACGTGGAGGTACGGCCGATGGACATAGCGGCGCCGTTCTGCTCCTTGACGGCAGCGAGGTAGGCGAAGTACATCCACTGGATGGCCTCCTGCGTGTTGGTAGCAGGGTTGGAAATATCGAAACCATAGGTCTCGGCCATCATCTTGAGCTCGCCGAGGGCGCGGATCTGCTCCTGCAGCTCCTCGCGGTCGCGGATGTTGTCGGCGGTCATGACCGTCGGGGTGGAAGCCTTCTGGGCCTCCTTGTCCTTGATCAGGTAGTCGACACCGTACAGGGCGACACGACGGTAGTCGCCGATGATGCGGCCGCGGCCATAGCCATCGGGCAGACCGGTGATGATGTGAGCCGAGCGGCAAGCACGCATCTCGGGGGTGTAAACATCGAAGACGCCGGCGTTGTGGGTCTTGCGCTCGAAGGTGTAGCGCTCGACAACGTTCTCGTCGACCTTATAGCCGTGCTGGCTGGCAGCCTGGCAAGCGATGCGGATACCGCCGTTGACGTGCAGCGCGCGCTTGAGCGGCTTGTCGGTCTGGAGACCGACGATGGTCTCCTTCTCGCGGTGGGCGTTATCGATGTAGCCAGCGGGGTGGCTCACGATACCCGTGACGATCTTGGTGTCCATATCGAGGACACCACCCTGCTCGCGCTCCTTAAGCAGCAGGTCGAGAACCTCGCCCCACAGCTCCTTGGTACGCTCGGTCGGACCGACGAGGAACGACTCGTCGCCCTCGTAGGGGGTGTAGTTCTTCTGGATGAAGTCTCGGACGTCAACCTCTCCCGTCCAAATGCCTTCCTTGAAGCCTTCCCATGCCTCCTGCATTGTGTAACCACGCTCCTAGTTACGTGTAATGCGGCGCTCTCTCACACCGCTGCTTATTGAATTCTTGAATTTTCGGCTTGCACTACCGGCTTCTTCCGTTCTTCACCACACGTTGGTGCAGGGAAAACGTTTGTCCACCTTGGAACTACAACCCAAAACCCAAGATTTCACCCGTCTGAGAAGGATAACATAGCGACCCTCTCCATCTGGGCTGTTATATGTTTCTTTTTTTATATCATAATGGCGTTTTTTACAAACCCGCAGGAAATGCGAGCGCGAACAACTACCGTTCACCGATTTGTATGTTATTTTTCCTTGCCTTTGTACGACGTTCGCTCTAGCTGTTATGCCAGCTTTAGCAGGGTAAAGTGTCCCAAAGACCCTACAGAAACTGCAGGGCGGCCACGGGATCCCCCGTGGCCGCCCTGTGGCGTAGCTAGTTTTTAGCTTTGATTACCGTTTGGCATTAGGCGGCTGCGGAGGCCTTGTCGGTCGTTGCCTTGCCGTTGCTCTGCTGGCCCTCAAAATGCTTGTAGCACCAGCTGGTGACCAGCGGGGTCAAAATAGCCGTAACGATTGCGCAGGCAGCAACCTGTGCCGTGGCCGTCGCGAGCACCGCGCCGCCGTACATGGCCTCGTTGACGCTTGCCATGGCAGCGGGCGTGGCCACATTGGCTCCGGCGCAGCTCGAAATGGCCGCACCTGCGACACCCGTACCGCCCGTGAGCTTATCGACCGCGATAACGGGAATTGCAAAGACCACCGAGCAGATCACGCCGAGCAGGATGCCGGGGAGACCGCCATTAATGAGCTGGCCAAAGGTCATGGTCGAGCCCATGGCAAAGAAGACGAGCACGATGATGGCGGAAAGTGCCGGTGCCATCATCTTCTTAAAGCTCGGGAAGAGGTTGCCCAGAATAATGCCGACGACGATCGGCAGGATGGCGCCCACGAGCGACCAGCCGATCGGAGCCTGACCGGCAGCGCCGAGCACGATCATCGTGACCGGAGGGCCGACAACCAGCGTGGTGATGGCGACGGCGCCACGCTCGGCCTCATTGCCCATGGTGCCCATCAGACCAGCGTACATAGCGTTGTTGGCGCCGGTGCAAGCCGCCAGCATCACCATGGCAGAGATGCCAAACAGGTTGTCGTTGAACACATAAAGGATGAGCAGCGACACGGCAACGACCACGATCTGCTTGACGGCGATGATGATGGCGCCGCGTGCAGCGGCGGCAGGAGCACTCTTAAACGAAATCGTCGTACCGACGATGAGCAAAAAAGCGCCCACGAGCGGGCCTGCGCCCTGCTGGGTCATACCAAGCGTAAAGCTGCCGAGCGTTTTGAACAGATCGGGGAATAGCGTGTTGAGCAGGCAGCCCAGCAGAAGCGGCACCAAAATATTGGCACCCGGGATGGAGGACATCTTAAAGAACGGCTCCTTTGCCGCCGGCGCCTCCACCACAGTCGATTCACTCATTTATATCTCCTTTTGATGCGTGTGGCACGCGGTCGCACGCTCCTGTGCCAGAAAGAAGGCGACGGTCCCGAGTCGCAGGAGCCGTCGCCGAATTAACGTCGCGGGGTATTACCCGTCCAGAACGATGCCACCGTCGCAGTCACCGATCTCGCCGTTCACGAAGCTGGCGAGGTCGGAGGCAAAGAAGAGCACCATCTGCGCAGGCTCGCTGGCCTGGGCGGCACGGCCCAGAGGAATACCGTTGATGATGCGCTGAGAGTTCTCGTCAGAGAGAATCGAGGTCATATCGGTCAACGTGAGCGACGGGCACACAGCGTTGCAGCGAACGCCGAACCTACCGCCCTCCTTGGCGACTGCCTTGGTTAGACCGTTAACACCGGCCTTGGAGCTCGCGTAAGCCGCGGTGCCGAGCAGGCCGCCGCCGATCTTGCCAGCAACAGAGCTCACGTTGACGATAGTGCCGGCATGGGCAGCCTTAAAGTGCGGGTACACGGCGTTCATCATGGTAAAGGTGCCGTTGAGGTTGATGTCGATGGTACGGCGCCACTCGGTGTCGTCGATCTCGTCGAACTTCTTGGTGCTGATGACGCCAGCGCAGTTGATCAGGATATTGGTTTGCGGCAGGTCTGCGAAAATCTGTTCGACGGTCTCGCGCGCCTTGGGCGCATCAGCGACATCGAGCTGATAAAACTTGTTGCCCTCGCCAAGCTCGGCCACAGCGGCCTCGCCCTTAGCAGCGTTCCTTGCGATGAGCGCGACATGTCCGCCGCCCGCGACGATGCCCTTGGCGATCTCGAGGCCAATGCCCTGAGTGCCGCCCGTGACAATCGCGGTCTTGCCCGTGAAGTCAAATGCCATGACTCCATCCCCCTTTATATAAGGTGTCTCCTCGCGGGAAGTTGGAGCATCGCACGTGGCGATTATATGAGTCCCAGTCGTCATGGTGGTGACAACCCCTCGCCTAACCGCGTGCATGATAGTTCTTTGAAACGCTGCAATTCTTGAATGATTTTAATTCTTTATGCGTTCTTTATATTGCCTAGCAACCAGGTAGTTTTTGGGACATGCCTAGAGATCTGCCCTTAACTTTGCTGGCACCGACGGTGTACGGAGATCGCCTAAAGGCAGTTTTCTAGGCATGTCCCAAAAATCTTCCGTATAGGGCGCGCGTGCAGGGGTATCATCTTTCACCGAAAATAGTTTCTAGTGTTAGGGGTTTTCGGTGGAAGATACCGATTTCCATGAGCTTGGGAGTCAGCTCCTTACCGAGTTTGGCGGCATTCACCAGCGCGTTTCGCGCTTTGTGGACAAAGCTCTCAGCGGCGAGATGGCTGTCATGCGCGCCCTTATGCTCGCTGGCGGTTCGCTCACGCCGAGCGAACTCGCTGATCGCGCCTGGGTCTCGAACGCCCGCATTGCCAATATCCTACGCGCTCTCGAAGCCAAGGGCTGGGTTGAGCGTGAGCACTCAAAGACCGACCGTCGTCGCGTACACGTCATAGTGACCGACAAGGGATTCCAGGATCTCGAAATCAAACGCCGGGAATTCGAGGACCGCACCGCGGCTTTCCTCGAACAGCTCGGCGAAACAGATACCCAAGAGATGGTGCGTCTTCTAAGGCGTGCCAACGAAATTATCGACCACAATCAAGAAAGGAGAGATGCCGAGTGAGGATTCTCAAGCTCTTTAAAAAGCATGTCCTGGCACTGCTCGCAGCTATCGTACTTATCGTAATCAGCTGCAACGCCGATCTGGCGCTGCCTACCTATATGAGCGACATCGTCGACGTGGGCGTGCAGCAAGGCGGCATCGCCTCGCCCGTGCCCGACACCATTCGCGCCGAATCGCTCGACGACCTCGAACTCTTTATGAGCGCCAAGGACGCCAAAGCTGTGGAGGCCGTGTTTAGTAAGGCGGACAATAACGGCATTCGAACGTACAAGGGCACCGAGGAGGAGCGCGGCGACGGCGACAAGATTGCCGACATCATGAGCCTGCCTGAGACCGTCGTGCTCGCCTTCAACCAGGGCATTGACGCCGACTCCATGGGCGACATGACCGGCGCATCCACCGAGGCAAGCGATGGCGGCGCCGCTCAGGCCATGCCCACCCCCGAGCAGATGGCAGCGATGACGCCCGAGCAGCTCGCCGAGATGCAGCAGAAGGCCGCAGCCGCGCAGAGCATGCAAAAGCAGATCGACGCCGACGGCGGTAAGATCACCATGAAGAGCCTGCGCCTAGGCGTTGAAGGCGGTCTTATCGATCAGGGCAAGCTCGTCGAGGGCGCCAACCAAATGGCAGACAAAATGGGCTCCATGTCGGGCTCCATCGTCACCCAGCGCGCCGTGAGCTATGTGCAGGACGAGTACAAGGCACAGGGCATCGACCCCGCCGACGTGCAGAACGCCTACCTGGGCCGCATGGCGACCACGATGTTTGGTCTGTGTCTGGTGTCGCTCGTCGCCACCATCCTGACCGGCGCCGTGGCGTCGCGCACCGCCTGCTCCATCGCCCGCGACCTGCGCCGCGAGACCTTCAACAAGGTTATGCACTTCTCGCCGGCCGAGGTGGGCAAGTTTAGCCAGGCCTCGCTCATCACCCGCTGCACCAACGACATTCAGCAGATCCAGATGGCCGCAACCCTGTTTATCCGCATGTGCCTGATGGCTCCCGTCATGGGCATCGTCGCTGTCATGCGTGTCCTGGCCAACCACACCGGCCTGGAGTGGACCATCGCCGTGGCCATCATCGCGGTCTCGGCCGTCGTCGGCGTGCTCATGGGCCTCACCATGCCCAAGTTCAAAAAGATGCAAAGTTACGTGGACCGTGTGAACCTTACCGCCCGCGAGCTGCTCGACGGTCTTATGCCCATCCGCTCGTTCAACCGCGAGGAGCATGAGCTCGAGCGTTTTGACAAGGCGTCGCTCGACCTGATGACCACGCAGCTCTACACCAACCGAGCCATGAGCTTTATGATGCCGCTCATGATGCTCGTCATGAACTGCATCACCGTGCTCATCGTCTGGTTTGGCGCCCAAGGCGTGTCCGACGGCGTGATGCAGGTCGGCAACATGATGGCGTTTATCTCCTACACCATGCAGATCGTTATGGCGTTTATGATCCTCACCATGGTTTCGGTCATTCTGCCCCGTGCCGAGGTCGCAGCCGAGCGCGTGGAAGAGGTCATCACCTGCCCCACGAGCATCAACGACCCCGCCTCGCCCAAACTGCCCACGGCCAGCGCGCCGCGCGGTGAGCTCACCTTCCGCGACGTGAGCTTCCAGTATCCCGATGCCCGCGCCGACGTCATCAGCGGCGTGAACTTCACCACGCATGCCGGTCAGATGCTCGGCATCATTGGCTCCACGGGCTCGGGCAAGTCCACGCTCGTACAGCTGATTCCGCGCTTATACGACGTCACGGGCGGCAGCATTTCGCTCGACGGCATCGACGTGCGCGACATGACCCTTTCCGAGCTTCGCCGCCGCATTGGTTACATCCCGCAGCAGGGTCGCCTGTTCTCGGGCACCGTCGAGAGCAACCTCAAGTTTGCCGGCGACATGGTGAGCGATGATGACATGCACCGGGCGGCACGCATCGCCCAAGCCGAGGACTTTATCGCCGAGCGCGAGGGCGGCTACGACTCCCCCATCAGCCAGGGAGGCTCCAATGTCTCGGGTGGTCAGCGCCAGCGCTTGGCCATCGCCCGCGCATTGGCCAAAAAGCCCGAGGTTGTGGTGTTCGATGACTCGTTTAGTGCCCTCGACTACAAGACCGACGCGCGCCTGCGCGAGGAGCTGGCCAAAAACGTTACCGACGCCGCGCTCGTGGTCGTGGCCCAGCGCATCGCGACTATCATGCACGCCGACCAGATTATCGTGCTCGACGACGGTCACGTGGTGGGCACCGGTACGCACGAGGAGCTGCTGCACAGCTGCCCGGCGTACCTGGAGATCGCACAGTCACAGCTTTCCGCCGAAGAGCTGGGGCTTACCCAAGAAGAAATTGCAGCCGTCACGGAAGGAGGCGAGCGCTAATGGCAGACGAGACCAAGACTCAGATTCCCAAGCCCACCCGCCAGCGTGGTCCCATGGGCCGCATGGGCGGCATGCGTCGCGGCGAAAAGGCCAAGGACTTTAAGGGCACCATGAGGCAGCTGCTCGGCTATATCGGCCAGCACAAGATTGCCGTGCTTGCCGCCGTCGCCTTTGCCGTGTGCTCGGTCATCTTTAACATTGTGGGACCCAAGGTGCTCGGCCAGGTTACCACCAAACTGTTCGAAGGCCTGGTTGCCAAGGTCAACGGCACCGGCGACGTCGACTTTGCCTGGATCGCCAAGACGCTCGGCTTTTTGCTCTGCCTGTATCTGGCAAGCTCTGTTTGCAGCCTCATCCAGGGCTGGCTCATGACCGGCGTCACGCAAAAGATCTGCTATCGCATGCGCAAGGAGATTGCCGCCAAAATCGCCGTCGTGCCGATGAGTTACTTTAACGGCCACAGCAAGGGCGACGTACTCAGCCGCATCACCAACGACGTCGACACGCTGGGTCAGTCGCTCAACCAGAGCGTGACGCAGCTCATCACGTCGATAACGCAGATTATCGGCGTGCTCGTCATGATGCTGTCGATCAGCCTGCCGCTCACCGGCGTCACCGTGCTCACGCTGCCGGCAGCCGCGATTATCCTGGCCGTGATGATTCACTTCTCGCAGCCGTACTTCCGCGAGCAACAGCAGGTTCTGGGCGCGGTCAACGGCATTATCGAGGAGGACTTTGCCGGCCAGAACGTCATTCAGGTGTTCGACCGCGCCGAGGCCTCGATCGAGGAGTTCGACCGTCAAAACGACCGGCTCTTTATTAGTGGCTGGCGCTCGCAGTTCCTATCGGGCCTGATGATGCCGCTTATGAGCCTGGTGGGTAACATGGGCTACGTGGGCGTCGTCGTGGTGGGCGCGCAACTTGCGCTGACCGGCAATGCCACGCCCGGCGACATCCAGAGCTTTATCCAGTACGTGCGCAACTTTACGCAGCCGGTGCAGCAGCTGGGCAACGTGAGCAACACGATGCAGTCGATGGCCGCTGCCACCGAGCGCGTCTTTGAGTTCCTAGCCGCGCCCGAGGAGGAGCAGAAAGCCGACGCGCAGATTCCCGAGAAGCGCCCCGGCCACGTGGAGTTTGACCATGTCAAGTTTGGCTACACGCCCGACAAGACCATCATCCACGACTTTAGCTGCGAGGCGCAGCCCGGCCAGACCATCGCCATCGTCGGCCCCACCGGCGCCGGCAAGACCACGCTCATCAAGCTGCTGCAGCGCTTCTACGATGTGGACGGCGGTTCGCTGCGCGTCGAGGGCATCGACGTGCGCGATTGGGATCGCGCGGCGCTGCGCGGCGAGTTTGCTATGGTACTGCAGGATACCTGGCTGTTTAACGGCACGATCCGCGAGAACATCCGCTACGGACGCCCCGACGCGAGCGATGCCGAGGTCGAAGCCGCTGCACGCGCCGCACGCTGCGACCACTTTATCCATACGCTCGCCGGCGGTTACGACTTTATGATCAACGAAGAGGGCACCAACCTCTCGCAGGGTCAGCGCCAGCTCGTGACCATCGCCCGCGCCATTCTGGCCGACCGTCCGGCGCTGATTTTGGACGAGGCGACCTCCAACGTTGACACTCGCACCGAGGAGCTTATTCAGCGTGCCATGGATGCGCTGATGCAGGGCCGTACCAGCTTTGTCATCGCGCACCGCCTGTCCACGATCCGCAACGCCGACGTGATCTTGGTAATTCGTGACGGCGACATCGTCGAGAAGGGCACGCACGACGAGCTGCTCGCCCAGGGCGGCTTCTACGCCGACCTGTACAACTCGCAGTTCGACGAGGCGACGTAGATACGGCCGCAGAGAAATGATGACGCCCGAGAACGGGGGCGCAGGACAACCTGCGCCCCCGTTTTGTGTCCTTCGAGCCTCGAAACGCCTTCCCCGAGACCTCATTGACGGCGCTTTCCAGACCCCGTGGGCAAAAAAGGGCAAATATGAGTACTGTCACCTTTTTAGTAACAGCCAAAACCACCTCAAACGACCTCTTTGCGGCCCCTATACGCCTTTGAATTAATCAAAACGCCCGTTAGCAGGCTTCTGTCTGCCAACGTTAATGAACATATTTATCACTTTGTCTATTATCTCGCTAGACGGATATGTTACTAGGTGAGCAACAGTACTCATATTTGGCATTTTTTGCCCACGGAGTGTTTCCTGGGGAACCGGCAACAGCCTTAGGGTTCCGCGTGGCGCAGCTCCCTCCCGGCATCCGCCGACGTTTGCCCAGATAAAACCTGCCAAAATAAACCTGTCCCTTTTTGGCAGGTTTCGGGGTGACAAGGACTTGCACTTTAGCGTGCGACAGCGGATAATGCCGAGCATTCGACAATGTTCTCATTGCCATCAATTGATTGAGGAGGCCCCTATGGCCATGGAATTCAAACGCAGGCTGCCGATCCCCATGGAGATCCGCGAGGAGATGCCGCTTTCCGCCGAGCTTACTGCCAAAAAGCAGGCATTTGACGCCGAGGTCGCCAAAGTCTTTACCGGCGAGGACGCGCGCAAGGTACTCATCATCGGCCCGTGCTCTGCCGACCGCGAGGATTCGGTGCTTGAGTACATGAACCGACTGGCCAAGGTCGCCGAAGAGGTCAAGGACAAGCTCATCATCATTCCGCGCGTCTACACCAATAAGCCGCGCACCAAGGGCACCGGCTACAAGGGTCTTCTGCACAACCCCAACCCCGAGGCTCCCGACGACCTGCTCGAGGGCGTCAAGGCCATCCGCCACATGCACCTGCGCGTCATCGAGGAGACCGGCTTCTTTACCGCCGATGAGATGCTCTACCCGTCCAACTACCAATACCTCGTCGACCTGCTGAGCTATGTTGCCGTGGGCGCACGCTCGGTCGAGAACCAGGAGCATCGCCTGGTGTCGAGCGGCATTTCGGTACCCGTCGGCATGAAGAATCCCACTGCCGGCTCTACCACCGTTATGCTCAACTCCATTTACGCCGCGCAGGCGCACCAGAGCTTCATCTTCCGCAACTGGGAGGTCGAGTGCGACGGCAATCCGCTCGCGCACGCCGTTATGCGTGGCTACATCGGTCTCGACGGTCGCACCTACCCCAACTACCACTACGAGCACCTGGAGCGCCTGGCCGAACGCTATACCGAGCATGCCGGCTATGCCAATCCGGCAGCGGTCATCGACTGCAACCACGACAACTCGGGCAAGCGTCCGCTGGAGCAGTATCGCATTTGCAAGGAGGTGCTCGACAGCTGCCGCCGCAACGAGTCCATCTCCAAGCTGGTCAAGGGCTTTATGATCGAGTCCTACCTGGAGGATGGCAACCAGCCGGTCGACGGCGGTGTCTTTGGCAAGTCGATCACCGACCCGTGCCTGGGCTGGGAAAAGACCGACTACCTCATCCACGAGATCGCAGAGCGTATTTAGTTACGCGGTTTGCCAAACCGCGTAACGGCTCGACGCTGCAAACGCCCCTAAGCGGCAACCTGACGTTCAATCGTCGGTCGCGTACCGAAGTACGCTTCCCTCCTCTTTCACGTCACCTTGCTCGCCTAGGGGCGTTTTCGCTCATATGACCCAATCCGCTGTCAAGAGCCACAATGGCCCCGCCGACCGCTTGCAATCGGTCGGCGGGGCCTGCCGTTGAACCCGTCCCGGTCCGCCCCCGGCATGTCGTCGACGCCT
>NZ_JBBNLR010000025.1:0-36079 GCF_040092375.1 Collinsella sp. CLA-ER-H5 | reverse complement strand
ATCAGATGGAGGGCGTTGCCCGGCACATGGAACTGCCGTCAACAGTATCAATTCTATCAAAGCGCAGTTAGATATGCGAATGTTTGTTCGTATTTCAAGAGACCAGCGTCACCTGTGACAAAGGGGCTATCCCTTTGTCACATTATTCGATGACGGTGCGGGAGTTTTGCTTGCGCATGGTGGCGAGCATGTGTTTGGGGACGGCATGAACCATGCAACTGCCGATAGTTGCACTCGCGGCGGCCTTGGCGGCATCGCTGCCGTTTTTGGTCGCGTAGCTGTGGCGGAAACGTTTGAGCATGGCAATGTCGTTGCCGCCGTCGCCGTAGACCGCGACCTCGTCCTCGGCAATGCCGTAGTAGCCCGCCAGCCAGGACACACTCTCGCCCTTGTTGCACGCCACGTCCGTGATCTCGAACATCACCGGATCGAACGGCGCGTTGACCACGCGGTCCGATCGCTCGGCCAAATATGCCTTAAGGTCGCGCTCCAGCTCGGGCGAGGTCACGCGGCAGTTGATCTTGCACACATCGTGGCGAAGGATGTCACTGATCGACTGGTCGAAATACTGTTCCTCGTGATAGCCGCCACGCGCGCGCATGCCGCGCATCACGATGCGCTTGATAGGGCTGTCCTTTTTAAAGCCCGCCTGATGCATCTCGAACGAACCGCTCGAGAACATGCCATCGGGTGTGGAGCAATCAAAGCAAATGTCCGGGAATGCCTTGAGCAGCTCCTCGGTAACCTGCGGATCGATGGTCCAGGTCTTGAGCACCTCGCCATGGCAGTCGCGCACGATGGACCCATTGGAGCAGCAGGCGTCAAGCGCCAGCCCCGTAAAGCCATGCTCGCCGATTGGCAACGTCGAGCGCCCGGTCGCGGGAACCACATGCAGGCCAGCCTCGGTCAGCTCGCGAATGGCGCGGCGGATGGTCCCGTCTGCCTCGTGCAGGGCGTTCAGCAGCGTTCCGTCTAAGTCACTCGCAAACATCTTGATCATGGGCACGCCTCTCCTTCGTCTGCACGATATTGTAGACGAAGGAGAGGCGTGCCCAAACAATGCCGTCCCGGCGCGGCGTACCACCGCCTCCACAAATTCACGGTGCCCCAGTGCGTTAAGACAATCGCCACAAGCGACTTTTCAGCCGATAAAACAGCACCGTCGTCAACGTCAACACCGCCAGCATGCCTGCGAATACAATCGCCGGTGTCCATCGATCATATGCAACCCCGTACGTCAATTGGCCGATAGGTGTTGCGCAGGAAAGGACCATGTAAACGACCGAAAGCACTTTTCCGCAGAGCTCAGTCGGCGCTGCCCGTTGAACAAACGCGATGATTTCAACCGACGCAATGGCTGCCCACACCATGACCCATGCCGAACCAACCGCAAACACGGTGAACACCCATACATCTGTGCCGAACAGTAGCGTGACAATAATCGGTACGACTCCTAAACAGATCATCGCAACATATTGACATATGCCCTTGAAGGAAAAACGATGCGGCCAAATACCGACCAAACCACTGCCGACAAGACCACCTAAGCCCATAGCCACCTCAATAATCCCAACAAAGGATGACTGCATTCCGAGATGCTTTGCAACAATAACGGGAGCACCAATCGTTAACCCAACTAACGCAAGGTTCAAAATAGCCGCAATCAAAAACACAACGAGCAATGATGAGTTTTGAGACAGGTACCGAATCAACTCCCGAAAATCGTTTCGGCGTGTCGTACGAGTCGCGCCGTCTCCCATCGTTTCAGATGAGGCATTTTGCTTGAGTGCGCCCCCGAACAGCAGGGCTGAAATCGTAAACGTCAACGCCGCGGTTTCGCATAGAGTATCGATACCAAAGCACCCATAGACTGCCGTCCCGACTACAGGCCCCAAGATATTGCTCATCATGATTATCTGCGAGACCAACGCAGTGGCACGCTCAACCTTTTCTTGGCCCGTCATGCACACCGCCTCAATTTGAAGCATCGGTTTCAGCAGCGATTGGATGCCATATTGGACGCAAAGCATTGCTGCCACGACAACCGCAAGAGGCAGCGAACGCTTCATGGGGATAAACAGCAGTGATGCAGCCATCAGAACAATGCCGAGTACCACAAGAACCCCGCGACGTCTTCCCCGATCCGCCAAAATCCCGCCAACCGGAGTCGCGAGCACGCCCGGTATGAACGCTATCGCCGCGACGGCGCCATATAACGTTGAGGAGCCGCTGCAATCGAACAAGTAAAGCGGGCACGCAAAGCACAGTGCCGACAGCATCGAATACGCACACAGCTGTGCAACAAGAAGACCAAATAGCCTGATAGATCGCACTGTTTTTGGCGCCAATGAAACGCTAATTCTTCGCATCCCAGCCATAAGCCTGCCCCCAAATACATACTGTTAGTATGTATTTAATGACTTGAAAAGGGCAGCCGTGGCTACCCTCACAAATCAATTACATACCGTTGGTATCTATATTACCACCCGGCACGGTTCCATACGTCCCAAATCTGGGCCGTTGTCTGGAGCACTTCATTACCCAAATCAAGCCCCACCGCGGCCGCCATCTGCGCCAAACATTGTGCGCGAGCAAGCATTCGCTCCTTGGGCTCGAGCGGACGGAACAATGGCAGCAGCCAAAGATTCGCTAACAACGATACGGCCTCCGCTGCTTCGCGCGGGCATTCGCACGCAATGGAGCCGTCGGCGATGCCCTCCTCGATTACTGGCAAGAGATTGCCATCGGCCGACTCGTCAAACGAACCTTGGTACTGCATCGCCAGCAGCCGCGAGCTTTTTACCGGATCTGCCGCAGGATGCATGCGAGTCCATAGCTCGATTTGCGGAACGACGGACTCGGGCGCATAAAGTCGTTTGAGCTTTTGAGCTCCCGTCATATTGCCAGCACCGAGTGTCGCGCGACGGTGCTCAGCAATCGGAGCCGTTGCCCGATCAAATGCGGCGTTGAAAATCTCCTCTTTGCTCTTAAAGTGATGATAGACAGCACCCTTGGTCATGCCATCGAGGCGGTCGACGATGTCTTGAATGCTCGTCCCCTCATAACCCTGTACGCAGAATAGCTCCAGCGCCGCGTCGAGAATCTTCGCGACAGTCTCCTCGGGATATTTATTACGACCCATAATCCGTCCATCCACAACGCAAGTCTTGTGCCTCATTGCAGCATTTTAACGTTGCGGATGGTAGACGGTCGATTCTACACCGCGGCGGGACCGTGTTCGCCAGTACGTATGCGAATAACTTCCTCGACCGGCTCGACCCAGATCTTGCCATCGCCGGCGGCTCCGGTGCGAGCGGCGTTGCAGATGATGTCGACAATGCCATCGACGTGCTCATCGGCGCAGATAAGGGTGAACTGCACCTTAGGGATCGTGTTGACAAGCAACTCGTTGCCGCGCACGTATTCCTTCCAGCCATGCTGTGAGCCGCAGCCCTGCACCTGGTTGATAGTCATACCGCGAACATCGGCAGCAAACAGCGCGTCTTTGAGAACCTCAAGCTTCTCAGCACGAACGATCGCCGTAATTTTCTTCATAGTGAATTCCTCTCAATAATCAACGTATCCCTTTACATGAGACGCGGGTTTCCCAGGTGCCGTAAACCAACCTCAGAGATCAAAAAAGTTCAACTGACTGGTCTTAGCAGGTTTCCCAAGTGCCGCAGATTGCCGTGAAAGAGGAGCGAAGCGTACTTAAGTACGTGAGCGACGATTGAACGGCAAGGTGCGGTGCTTGGGGAAGCTGCTAATCGAGTCCGGAGAATGAGGGGTATGCGCTCTCGCCGTGCTGACTCGCATCCAGGCCCAGCGC
Source organism: Collinsella sp. CLA-ER-H5 (assembly GCF_040092375.1). Taxonomy (NCBI): domain Bacteria; kingdom Bacillati; phylum Actinomycetota; class Coriobacteriia; order Coriobacteriales; family Coriobacteriaceae; genus Collinsella; species Collinsella sp. CLA-ER-H5. Next base: position 32,250 of record NZ_JBBNLR010000025.1, on the reverse strand, counting down.
CTCATCGGCCTCGTCCACACGCAGACTGCCGTGGAACAGTGCCTTGACCACCGCGGCGATTACCAAATCGAGCACCAGCACAATAGCGACCGTCACCACAATGCCCAGAATCTGCGAAACGAGCAGCGACACGTCGCCCGTGTAGAACAGGCCGCCCTTACCGGTCCACGAGAGCTCCGGCACGCAGAACAGGCCCGTGAGCACGCCGCCCAGGATGCCGCCGATACCATGGCAACCGAACGCGTCGAGTGCGTCGTCGTAGCCAAACTTGGTCTTAAGATGGCTGATGGCCAGGTAGCAGACGGGCGATACGATCAGGCCCATAACCAGCGCTGCCCACGGCTCGACAAAGCCCGCGCCGGGCGTGACCACCACAAGTCCCGCAACCAGACCGGTGTTGGCGCCCACCAGCGTGGGTCGACCGGTGTGCACGCGCTCGACGGCAAGCCACGAGACCATGCCCGCCGCGCTGGCCGTCACGGTGTTGAGGATGGCGAGTGCCGCCACGGCGTCGGCCTTAAACTCGCTGCCGCCGTTAAAGCCAAACCAGCCAAACCAAAGCAGGCCGGCGCCCAGCGCTACAAACGGCACGTTATGCGGACGATAGCTCACCATGCCAAAACCACGACGACGGCCGAGCATTAAGCAGAGAATCAGGCCCGTAAGACCGGACGAAATGTGCACCACGTCGCCGCCGGCAAAGTCGAGTGCGCCGATAATGTCACCGATAAAGGAGCCCTCGCCGCCCCAAACCATGTGGGCAAGCGGCGCATAGACCACAAGCAGCCAAATGCCCAGGAAGGCCGTCATGGCACCAAACTTAACGCGGCCGGCCAGGCTGCCCGTGACGATAGCAGCAGTGATCATGGCAAATGCCATCTGAAAGGCGATGTTGATGATCTGAGGGTAGACGACACCGTCCGCAGCATTGCCCTCGGCCGCCTGCAGCACCTGGTTGAGCACCGGAAGGCACAGTAGCTGGTCAAGGCCTCCAATAAACGGGCTGGAACCGTCGCCGCCGTAGGCCAGCGACCAGCCGGCAACAATCCACAGCACGCCAACCAGGCCAATGGCGCCAAAGCACATGAGCATGGTGTTGATGACATTTTTGCGCCTAGACAGGCCGCCATAGAAAAACGCCAGACCCGGTGTCATTAAAAACACGAGCATGGTGCAGATGAGCATAAACGTTGTCGATCCCGTATCGTACATTCGCTCCCCCTTGATCGCATGAACGTTGTCGGCGCCCATAATGCGGCCGAGGGGCAACTGGTGTAGACCAGATACGGCGTTGTTAAACGCTGCGTTGTCGAATGGAAACGGTGCCGCAATCTTGGAAACGGCACGGCAACGGACGCGAAACGGACGGGAAATACGCGAGCAAGGGAGCCGTGAGCACGCCCATCCCGGCTAGCGCCGAAACAGCTCGCGGGCGCGGTCGCGGAGATTAGTTGCTCGAATGACACCTTCGTAGCGATTGATGCGCAGACGCGGGAAGGCATTGAAAAAGCGCAGGTCGCGGCGGCTGAGCGACACGCTCGGCACCGGACGGCTCATGCGCTTGCCGGCAAGGCGACGACTGAACGACGGACGCGGCATGCTCGGCGCGGCATCGGCCACGCGGCGGGCAGCGAGCGCCAGGCCGCGAGCACCATCCGCGATAAACGTCGGCATCGAAGCCTTCTCGCGCAGGGCATCGAGCGCGGCGTCACCCAGCTCGGCCAGCCACGCGTTAACGGCACGGCTGCGGATGTGCGTCTGTGCCACCGAGTCAATCGTCGAATCGGGAATGCGCTCAAGCATTGAGTCCGAGGCATCGGCAAGCGACTCATTAATGCGGTCGGCAAGGTCGGCCCGGACGCGCTCCAGCTGATCAGACAGACGCCGCCAGCTCGCCAACGAGCACACCGCGTCGACCATCATCGCGACCGCGACGATAAACGCGGACAGCCGCACAATCAGCACCGGCAGATGGGCAAGCAGGCCCAACACCGCCGGCTCCACCACGCGGCAAATACACAACGCACCCAGGCCAAACGCGCATGCCCAGTACAGGCAGATGCGTCCGTGCAGGTTAAACGGCAGGTGCGAATAGTCCCAAAAGCGAGCGCCCGTTGTTTTTTCCAATAGAAGGCCCACACTGTACTCAATCACGCTGCATACGAGCGCTGCAGCGACAAACTGGCTCGAGGCATCCGGAATCCCACGCAACAGCAGCCAGCAGGCAATGCCGCCCGCGCCATAGATGGGGCAGCACGGCCCAAGCAAAAAGCCACTGTTGGCAAATCGTCCGTGATTGAGCATGGCGCATACTGTCGACTCCCATGCCCAACCGCAAAACCCGTAAAAGGCAAACGAGAGCACCAGTGCCGAGAGTGGGCAGGTGGCAAGCGTCGCGCCGTCAAATGCCATGTCGATCGCGGTCCCCACCGTCTACCCTCTCCTCTTTTCGCTCGATTCGCCACTCACGTCATCGTCCGCCTCGTCCTTGCGCCGCAGACGACCGGCGACCGTCTCGCGCAGAGCGCACCATTTATCTGCCAGGCATACAATCCAAGCCTCACGACACGTCGGCGGCACTGGCACCAGCGGAAACATATGCCGCACGATAATATTCCGTTCGCGCGGCGTCAGCTCAAAATCTTCCTCCGCACGTGCCAGGGCAAAAAACGGGTGACGAAAGCCATGCAGCCGATGGCTTGGGTCGGGATCGTGCCAGTCATAGAGAAAGTAATCGTGCAGCAGGGCCCCGCGCAGCAATGAAGCACGGTCGACCGAAATGCCAGCACGGCCCAAGCGCTCGGCAAAGGACAGGCTCGCCCGCGCTACTGAAGTCACATGTGCATAGACCGTCACGTCGCCATGCTGGATAAACTCGTGTGTCAGGTCCAAGCGGCCCGCCTGGGCCAGCTGGCGGGCGGCATAGTCGACCTCGTGCGCGATTTCTTCGGCACGAACGGCATCGGACATGCTGCCTCCTTCCAGCGACTCACGGCGACAAGCCACGGCCTGTGCACAATCGATAAAACATCATGGAACATATCAGTATGGCATCGGACAAAACGTTTTGCCCCACCAGTTGGCGAATTACCGCGCCGCCGTCACATATCAAACGCCAAAATGTGCGAGACTGTCTTGTGCAATTGTGCCGGCCGAGGGAGTGCCGGCGCACGATTCGCATGGAGTAACCCACAACGATGCTGCTTACGCAAACGACAACGCCCGAGGACGTCAAGGCTCTTAATCGCGCCGAGCTCCCGCAGCTCTGCGGCGAGATCCGCCAGGCAATCCTCGAAAGCTCCGCCGCCGTCGGCGGGCACGTTGCCCCCAACTTGGGCGTCGTTGAGCTTACGGTTGCGCTTCATCGCGTATTTGACTCCCCCATCGACAAGATTGTCTTTGACGTTTCGCACCAGACCTACGCCCACAAGGCGCTGACCGGGCGCGCGTACACTTATATCGATCCGGAGCGTTATGGTGAGGCTTCTGGCTTTGCCAATCCCGACGAGTCCGAGCACGACCTGTTCGCCATGGGTCACACCTCGACCTCGGTGAGCTTGGGCTGCGGCCTGGCGCACGCTCGTGACCTGGCGGGCGATGCATACAACGTCATTACCGTTATTGGCGACGGCTCGCTTTCGGGCGGCCTGGCGTTTGAGGGCTTTAACAATGCCGCCGAACTCGATAGCAACCTAATCATCATCGTCAATGACAACGACCAGTCCATCGCCGAGAACCACGGTGGCCTCTATCGCAATCTGGCCGAGCTGCGCGCCAGCAACGGCACCTGTGAGCGCAACGTTTTCCGCGCGATGGGGCTCGACTACCGCTACCTGGACGCCGGTAACGACGTGTTGGCCCTCGTCGACGCGTTGCAGGAACTGCGCAATATCGATCATTCCATCGTGCTGCACGTTTCCACCGCCAAGGGCAAGGGCTTTGAGCCAGCCCAGAGCGATCCCGAGCGCTGGCATCATGTGGGGCCCTTCGATATGGCAACCGGCCGCAAACTTTGCCCGGGCCATCCGAGCGAGCCTGCGCCGCGCACCTATGCCGACATTACGGGCGAGGCGCTCAGCGCCGCCATCGAGCGCGATCCGCAGGTCGTTGGCATCACGGCCGCCACGCCCTACATCATGGGCTTTACACCCGAGCTTCGCGCTGCCGCTGGCAAACAGTTCGTCGATGTGGGCATTGCCGAAGAGCATGCCGTAACCTTTGCCACCGCGCTTGCGCGCTCGGGCGCTAAGCCGGTCTTTGGCGTGTACGGTACGTTCCTGCAGCGCGCCTACGACGAACTGTGGCACGACCTGTGCCTCAACGACGCCCCCGCAACCATCCTAGTGTTTGGCGCGTCGATCTTTGGCACCACGTCCGAGACGCACCTTTCGTTCTTTGATATTTCCATGCTGGGCGGTCTTCCCAACATGCACTACTTGGCGCCGGCCTGCATGGAGGAATATCTGTCCATGCTGAACTGGTCGCTCGATCACCGCGAGCATCCCGTGGCGATCCGCGTACCGGGCATCGGCCTGGTAAGCCGTCCCGACCTTGCGCCCGCCGAAGACACCGACTACAGCGCCGTTCGCTACAACGTGGTGCGCCGGGGTCGCGACGTTGCCGTGCTCGCACTTGGCGATTTCTTTGAGCTGGGCGAGCGCGTGACAAACCGCTTGGCTGCCGAGTACGGTATCGAGGCCACGCTCGTCAACCCGCGCTATGCAACCGAGCTTGACCGCGAGTTCCTCGACAGTCTCGCCGCCGAGCATCGCGTTGTCGTCACCCTCGAGGACGGCATCTTGGACGGCGGCTGGGGCGAGCGCGTCGCGTGCTATCTGGCCTGCACGCCTGTGCGCACGCGCACCTTCGGCATCGCCAAAGGCTTCCCCGACCGCTACGACCCCAACGAGCTGCTCGCTCAGAACGGCATGACGGTCGAGAACATGGCCGCCGAAGCCGTAAGGCTACTCAACGAGTAAAAAACCTCCGCAAGGGAAGCACCCCTGCGGAGGTTTTTGTTTTCACAGCTCAATTATCTCAATCTGTAACATCTAGGGCCCGAATTCCCGTCTAACTGTTACAGATCTAGATAAGACGTCTTAGTCCCAGACCTTTGTCTCAATCTGTAACAGATAGAGACCTTTTGGCCCTCCAGATGTTACAGATTGAGACAAAACAGCGAGGCGGGCCGCCACATCTGCAAGAACCACCACAAAGGTGCCTGTCCCCTTTGTAGTGGTTTTAAGTCATGGTCGGTGCGAAAAACGAATAACCGTTCATACGCGATCTCCTTACTTATATATGCGTCGCGTTGCCGCCATTATAGCGACCGCTGTGATCGATCATGCCGTCTGCAAAACGCTATTTCAGCTGCAATATTCGACGTTTGCCCAGATAAAACCTGCCAAAATAAACCTGTCCCTTTTTAGTAGGTACAATAACCCATAAGGTAAGTATGTTTCTGAGTTATTTCGTGTTGACCCATTTGAGCGCGATAGGGTATAACTCTACTCAACCGCTAGGGATTTTATTGAGAAAGGTGTTCTACCATGAGCAAGAACCTCTCCCAGCAGGTCGTTCTCGACCGCCGCGGCTTCGTTGCCGCCACCTTCGCAACCGTCGCCGGCCTTGGTCTTGCCGGCTGCTCCGACACCAGCGCCGAGGCCGACAAGGGTTCCGCCGCCGGTTCCTCCAAGAGCTCCGAGGATACCGAGGCTTCCACCACGCTCGACGCCAAGGCATTCGACAAGCTCGTCGGCAACGGCCCCAAGGCCGATGACGATGCCGTCGCCGCCAGCACCTGGGCCACGGCCGTCAAGGACGCCGGCGTCTTTAAGATCGGTGGCGTTCAGACTTCCACGCTCTTCTCCCTCCTCAACGAGAAAGACGGTCAGACCCGTGGCTTCGATGCCGGTATCGCGCAGCTCCTGTCCAACTACATCCTGGGCGAGAACAAGGTCGAGATCACCCAGGTGACCTCCGACACCCGTGAGTCTGTCCTGCAGAATAGCCAGGTCGACGCTGTCTTTGCCACCTACACCATCACTGACGAGCGCAAGAAGCTCGTCTCCTTTGCCGGTCCCTACTACTACACCCAGCAGGCTATCCTGGTGCTCGCCGATAACGACGACATCGAGAGCGTCGACGACCTGGCCGACAAGAACGTCGCCGTCCAGTCTGGCTCCAACGGCCCCGCCATCCTGGAGGAGTTCGCTCCCAAGGCCAGCCAGCAGGAGTTCAAGACCGACGAGGAGGCCCGCCAGGCACTCCAGCAGGGCCGCGTTGACGCCTATGTCATCGATAACAACATGCAGCAGAGCGCCCTGGTCCGCGAGCCCGGTAAGTACAAGATCGCCGGCAAGCCCTTCGGCAGCAAGGAGCCCTATGGCATCGGTCTGCCGCTCGATTCCGACGGCGTCGCCTTTGTCAACGACTTCCTTAAGAAGATCGAGGACGACGGCACCTGGACTGAGCTGTGGCAGATCTGCATCGGTGACCGTACGGGCGACACCAATGTTCCCGAGCTGCCCGAGATCGGCGCCTAGGCAGCGAGCCTGGTAACGGCCGCAACGAAACCATACGGAAACGCATGATGCGCTTTATTGCGGTAAACTGTTTCCTCACTGAGTTGTCGGGGCTTCCGTACACACGGGAGCCCCTTTCCTTACCGGCGGGAGGTCCGCATGAGTCTCTCCGAGCTCTGGTCGCTCTATGGCCAGAACTATATCGACGCGCTGCTAGCAACCTGGGGCATGACGCTTGAGTCGTTTGCCATCGCCATGGTGCTGGCCGTCGCCGTCACCGTGATGCGCGTGTCGCCGCTCAAGCCGCTGCGCGTCTTTGGCGACCTGTATGTCCAGGTCTTCCGTAACATCCCCGGCATCGCGCTGCTTATCATCGTCGTCTACGCGCTGCCGCCGCTCAAGGTCGTCCTGCCCTACCGCACCTGTGTTATCGTCGCCACGGTCCTTTTGGGCTCGGCCTTTGGCTCCGAGAACTTTATGAGCGGCATCAACACCGTCGGCGTCGGTCAGGTCGAAGCCGCCCGTTCGCTCGGCATGAGCTTTAACCGCATCCTCGCCAAAATCGTGATTCCGCAGGCGCTGCGCTCGAGCGTGCTGCCCATGACGAACCTCTTTATCGCCGTCATGCTCACTACCGCCTTGGGCAGCCAGGTGCCGCTTAAACCGCAAGAGCTCACCGGCGTGGTGAGTTACATCAACACGCGCTCGCTCGGCGGCGTCGCCGCGTTCTTTATCTCGGCGCTCGGCTACCTGGGCACGGCCTTTGTGGTGAGCCACATTGGCAACTGCATCGATAAGAAGGTGAGGATCCTCCGATGAGCAAGCACTCCTCCCCTGCGCTTACCATGCGCGATGCGCTCTACGAGGCTCCCGGCCCCAAGATGCGCGCCAAGATTCGCATCGGCACCGCCATCTCGCTCGTCGCCGTCGCCGCGCTCATCGCCCTGGTACTGCAGCGCTTTTATGTGACCGGCCAGCTTTCGGTCCACTATTGGTATTTCTTTACGCACCTCACCACCTGGAAGTTCTTGCTTGCCGGCTTTGAGGGCACCGTTAAAGTCGCACTCACCGCCGGCGCCATCGCGCTGGTGCTGGGCCTGGCCCTTATGCTCGGCCGCACGAGCGACATTAAGCCGCTGCAGCTGGTCTGCCGCGTGCTCACCGATTTCTTCCGCGGTGTGCCGAGCCTGCTGTTTATCTACTTCTTCTTTTTGGTGCTGCCCCAGTACAAGATCGCGCTACCGTCGTTTTGGATGCTCACGCTTCCCGTCGCACTCGCCGCAGCCGGCGTACTTGCCGAGATCTTCCGCGCCGGCGTCAACGCCGTACCGCGCGGGCAGGTCGAGGCGGCCCAGGCGCTCGGTCTCTCCAAGGCTAAAACCACCTTTAAAATCGTATTGCCCCAAGCGATTCGGTTTATTATTCCGTCGTTGATCTCACAACTTGTAGTCGTGGTCAAGGACACCACCGTCGCCTATGTGGTGAGCTATCCCGACCTGATGCAAAATGCCCGCGTGCTCATTACCAACTACGACGCCCTCGTGTCGGTCTACCTGGTGATCGCAGTCATCTACATCCTCATCAACGTCGCGATCAACAAGGCCGCTGTCTATGTTTCGCACAAGACCGGCGCGACCATCATCCGCTAACGCTTTACCATTTCGAGTCATAAGGAGCCGAGCACCATGGCACAGAGCACCTCTTCCACCGGCAATCAGCCGCTGATCGAGCTCAGACACGTCGATAAGCACTATGGCGATCTGCACGTCCTCAACGACATCAATCTCTCGGTCGACCGCGGCGAGGTCGTCGTTGTGATCGGTCCCTCGGGCTCGGGCAAGTCGACCATGTGCCGCACCATCAACCGCCTGGAAACCATCGATTCGGGCGAGATCCTCATCGAGGGCGAGCCCCTGCCGCAAGAAGGCAAGGATCTTGCCCGCATGCGCGCCGAGCTGGGCATGGTGTTTCAGCAGTTCAACCTGTTTGCACATATGACGGTGCTGCAGAACGTCATGCTGGGACCGGTCGATGTGCTGGGTGTCTCCAAGGACGAGGCCCGCGAGCGCGCCATGGACCTGCTGGGCCGCGTGGGCGTTGCCGAGCAGGCCGATAAGGTGCCCGCACAGCTCTCGGGCGGCCAGCAGCAGCGCGTAGCCATCGCCCGCTCGCTTGCCATGCAACCCAAGGCCATGCTTTTTGACGAGCCCACGAGCGCCCTTGACCCTGAGATGATCAACGAGGTGCTCGAGGTCATGGTGCGCTTGGCCCAGCAGGGCATGACGATGATCGTCATTACACACGAGATGAACTTTGCCCGCCGCGTGGCCGATCGCGTCGTCTTTATGGCCGACGGCCAGATCGTGGAAACCGGCACGCCCGACGATTTCTTCGACCATCCCCAGACCAAGCGCGCCCAGGACTTCCTCAACTCCATCAAGGGCCACTAACCAGCCTCCCCGTGGGACAAATACATTGAAAGTGTTGTCCTACGTCTCTCATGCGCCCTGTCACCTTCAGATTCGAAAGCAGCACCTATGATCGGAACCCATACTTCCTCGTCCTATACCCCGCACGTCGACGTTGCCCCCGCCGACCGTCCGCTCATCCTGGTGGCGCCGCGCTGGGAAGAGGCGAAACCGTTTTTAAGCGAAACGCTCTCCCCCAACGAGGAAATCGCAAGTGTCTTTGTCGATGCCATCCTTGCCGCCGGCGGTCTGCCGCTGCAGATGTCCATCACCGAGGACATTGAGGTTATCCGTCATTACGTCGATATCGCCGACGGCATCGCCGTTCCCGGCGGCCCGGACGTCAACCCCAAGCACTGGGGCGATGATCGACCCTACGACCCCACCCTCTGCTGCGAGATTCGCGATAGCTTTGAGTTTAAGCTGGTCGGCGAGGTGCTCCGTGCCAAAAAGCCGCTCTTTACCACCTGCCGCGGCACGCAGTTGCTCAATGTCGCCACTGGCGGCACCCTGTGCATGGACGTGCCGAGCCTGGGTGCGCGCGAGGGCCGCACGCAGTGGCGCCATACCCACGTGCTCAACGATCCCGTGCATCCTGTCGAGGTCATGCCGGGCTCGCTGCTGGAGCGCGCACTTGGCGGGCACAGACTGATCCAGACCAACTCGGCACATCACTGCTGCGTCGACCGTCTAGGTAAGAGCACGCGCTTGGTCGCCAAGGCAACCGACGGCGTTCCCGAGTGCATCGAAGTCGAAGGCCAGCCTTTCTGCCTGGGCGTGCAATGGCACCCTGAGTACACGTGGAAGACGCTCGAGACCGACTTTAACCTGTGGAAGTCGTTTGTCGAGGCAGCGGCAAAGGTTAAGCTTGCCCGCTAGCTCGCGAATCACACAGACCTAAACCTTCCATGCCAGGGGGGGGCGGACACCAGCCACGGTGCCCGCCCCCTGTATTTGGTATGCTCGGTATGATTATCCCTCACAAACAATCAAAGAAATCTCGACCGCAATCGGTCGACGGTAAAGCAGATGGTAAAAACGCTTGCTACGTTTATCAGACAGTCAATTAGAATCGAAATGCATTGACTATTCCCCAACGGGGTCACGCCACAAATCCACATGAGCATCGAGGCTGAAAGCGGAAGCATGGAATTGGCCCCGAGCTGTATGTAGATCGCTACAACATTGACAAGCAACAGCATGCCAATCGGACCGAAGCCGGACCCAAAATAGGAAACAACGATCACGCAAGAGACCACGTATGCAAGGCAGACGACACTCGCCAGAAGAAGTCGATAGCAATAATTATTCAGGTTGAAATACTGTTGAGCATCTAAAACGATCGCGCAGTTAAGGCAGTACAAAACGACACTCGACAGGATAAACGCGCCCAAAAGGGCGAAAGAAGACAACATCACTCGGGCAACGGTAACGCACGCTCGCTTCCCTCCCCGAGCCATCGACAGGCCCCACGGTTCCTCAATAAAGCCCGAACTGACAAAGCGCGGCACAATGCAAGCCGCGATGAACGGAAAGAACAATGCATGAGCCAACGGGGCTACGTTGAACAGCAGACCGCGAAAAACCTCTGCATTACCAAATAGAAGGACATCCTCTGCCGATAGCCGAAGCGTCGGGTCTGGGAAAAAGCCCAAGAAACTGTTCTCACGGAGGCTACAGAACCACATCGGGAAAGAATTAAGCTGCAATACCACCATGCACGCATAAATTACCAGGATTAAGGCGTACGTCCATTTGCTCACATGCTTCAATTCTGAATGAAGGAATCTTCTAGTCTGACGAGCCATTGAGCACACCCCCAGCACGAAAGCTCACGAGAGCGTAAATCAATACCGATAGACAGCTGGCTGCCGCGCCATATCCCAGAAGCGTCAGCTGCCCCATATCGCTATACCCAAGGGCACATCCGACTCCAAGGTACGGCCCCGGAAGAAAGAAGATCCATCGCAAGGACGGTATGGGCGTCTGAAGGTAAGTTCCGTAGAGTGTCAAGCTCATGACAAATCCGATTATTACCACAGCTCCGCTAAATACGGCGCTGCTTGTAATCCGATAGATGGTCACCGTCTCCAACGCAACCGATATCACCAATACGGCGTTGATTATCATCGCAGGCAAAAATGTAGCCAGCATGCTATGCGCATAGTTTTGCCCTCCACGTGTTATCGCTATTGCAAACAGAAGAAGGCAAAGCGCACTATATGCTGCGCCGATTATTAAAGAAGACGAAAGTACATGTGCCAGAGCCCCGTTAAAGCGGGCAAGACCTCTTGCTGAAGAAATTCGGCATCCCTCTTCATAGCCGCGCTCCTGTAAAATCGCCAGGCAAACGATGAGCGGAACGAACAGGGAGGTGCCGGCAAAAGCACTGCGCACAAGGGACTCATCGGGTGCAGAAGGATCGATTACATTCCAGCAGAAACCAATATCCTCCCCAAAAACGCTATTGCCAAAGGCGAGCAACGTTGTTCCGTTTTTTAGAAAGACACCGAAGAGAAGGCCGAACGCCAGCATAAGCGTAAGACCAAACTTCGCCGGAAACATCCTGTGCAAACGCATCATATCTGCCTTTATGGGATGGATCGCCCGCTTCATAGCGAGACCGCCTTCATCAAGCGCCTGTAATACTCTTTTAGGGACGATGCCTCATCCCTTATGATGTCCATCGGTTCCTTTTTCAGCAGTTCGCCGTCATGGATAAACACGCAACTTGTTGCAACTGATGCCAACTCATCCAAATCATGGCTAGAGATGAGCATGGTCTTACCCTGTTCTCGATTCAATCGACCGATAAGGGCCCATATACTCTCGATGCCCAGCGGGTCCAACCCGTTTGCTGGCTCATCAAAAATAAGCAGATCAGTGTCACCCAACAAAGCTGTAGCTATATCCAGCCGCCGTTTCATTCCCAGAGAAAAACTGCTCACGCTCTTTTTCTCTACGACGTCCAGCCCGACTAGGCTCAAAACGCGAGGAATCTCACGATTCGCATCAAGCCCCCATTCCAAACATCGGATTTGGAGATTCTCAACCGCACTGAGGGATTGGTATGCTCCGCCGGAATCTGGCACATAGCCGACACGCGTCCGCATCAGGCCAAGCTCTCTTTTTGATTTGCCTCCAAAGAGCTCCACGCTCCCCGAAGATGGCTCGCAGAGGCCCAGCACTATTTTAATAAGCGTGCTTTTACCCGCCCCGTTTGCACCAACAAGGGCACAGAGCTCAGACTGATGCACCTCGAAGGAAACGTCATGCAAAACGCGCCGTTTCCCGTAGCGTTTTGAAACTTTTGATAGCTTTATCGCTGATGCGTTCATTGGACCCCCGTTCTGCTTGATAGAAAAACCGCTCATATCGTTCCTTCTTTCCTTTATCGTTTTCCATTGTTGTTATTGTTTTTCGATAACTCATATTTGTCAAGATAGTCTAAAAGAAGGGACCCGTGTTAGACACGGGTCCCTTCACGCTGATACTTCGTTTTAGCTGTTCGTCTTATGCTACTCGTCGCTCAAATCGACAGCAAAGACTGATGTCGGAAGCGATACCTCATTGCCTCCGCCGTCCCGCATCTGTCTCACGACATTTTTTGCGCGCTCGACAATAAGCTCCTCAAGCTCTTTCTCGCTCACGCGCTGAATAATATCTCCCGGTTGACAATCAAGCTCATCACAGATATCAAGAAGCGTCTTTAGGCGAATAGCTTTTATCTTTCCGTTTCTAAGCTTTGAAATATTAGCCGGAGTATGCCCCGTCGCCCGAATCAGATCAGCGCTGGTCTTTCCGGTCTTAAGCAGCTGCGTCTCAAGCTCGATGATGAGATAGCTCATGTTTCCTCCTACACAAGCTCGTCAGACTGCTCTTGGAGCAGCGAGGCATAACTCCAGATCGCCGAGATAAACAAACAGACAACTGCGCCGATAAACGACCCCGTATCAAAGGTAGCGCCTTGGCAAATCTCAATAACGAAGGAATGAGGCACGATGTAAAGCTCCAGTCCGCCAATGGTGAGATTGACCGATCCATAGGCACCAACAAGCGAAACCGCGGCGTTAACAGCAAAGGCAAGCGCGAGAACACGGATAAGCCGCACATGCGTCTTGGTAAAGGGCGAGACGCCCCGAGAGATGTTATGGCTGATTCCGCACAAAACGACAAGCGAAACACCCACGGCGAGTGCCAGGCACAGCCCGCTTGGGATAACGATGCACCCGCCATCGAGAAGCGTCACGACACCAAAAGAATCGACAGAAGCAACGTTTGCAACCGCATACCAGATCACGTAAACAACCAACGCGGCAAAAGCGACGAGCATTCCCGCAGAAACGACCGTCATGCAAAAACCGAGCTTCCTGATATTTTCGCGCGCCTTGGCCATACGCTGAACGCTATTGGACATACACTCACCCTCGTCGACTCTATCGTTATCGGAATAGTTTATCGAACAACGATATGGATTGCATGCGGAAAGCCCCGCCAGTGCGCATAGGCCATTCACTAATCAGAAGGGGTGAGAGTGGATTTTTGGACACGTATCGAACGAGAGTGGATAATCTCCCACTTTGAGGCCACCACCGGGCCTAAAACGGGAGATTATCCACTCTCATAGTCATCAAAGCTCGCGAGCTCTTACTCGGCCGCCTCGCGCAGGGCCGACATCGTAGCCGCATATTGCTGCTGTAGCGCATGCATTCCCTCGCGAGCGCCGTCAACGGCATCGGCGCCGCGCAGCGCCTCGGTCACCACGACCGCCGGCTCGTACAGATTATCGAATCCCAGGTTCTGGCTCACGCCCTTGAGCGTGTGCGCTGCCATAAACGCACCTTCGGCGTCTCCCGCCGCCATGGCGGCTTCCAGCTTGTCCATGCTCTCGTCATCCAAAAACTTGAGGGCAAAGCGGGCAAGCATTTCCCCGCCCATCAGCCGAGCGCACGCGTCATCATAATTAGCGCCGATCTTCTCATACGCCTCACGCATGGAAATCATGGGTTAAAACTCCTTTGGTCAAACTAAATCGTGGGAAACGCGACGACATCGGCGGGGCGTGCCAATGTCTCAGCAATACGGTCTTGCACCTCGAGCAGGCAATCGAGCAGCAGCGGGTTAAAGGTACCGCACTTACCGTCCAGAATCATCTGGATCGCTTCCTCGTGCGGGATAGCGTCCTTGTACACGCGCACGCTCGTCAGGGCATCGTACACGTCGGCCACCGAAACCACCTGTGCGGCAATGGGAATTTCGTCGCCCTTAAGGCCATCGGGATAACCCTTGCCGTCCCAGCGCTCGTGATGCCAACGCGCAATCTGGTACACATATTCCATAAGCGCATTGCCGGCGTGATGGCTACCCAGCTCAAGCAGCATGTCGGCGCCGATCGTGGTATGCGTCTTCATAATCTCGAACTCCTCGGGCGTAAGGCGTCCGGGCTTGTTGAGAATCGCATCGTCAATCGACATCTTGCCGATATCGTGCAGCGCCGAAGCCAGGGCGATCGTGGAGCGTTCCTCATTGTCGAGGGAGATCGTGCCGCTACGCTGAACCAGACAGCCAAGCAGCAGCTCGGTCAGCTTTTCGATGTTCGTAACGTGCCTGCCGCTCTCGCCGTTGCGAAGCTCCATGACGCCGGCCATGATGTCGATGAGCATGCGACTGTTCTTGACGCGCTCGTTGTACTGCTGGGACAGCAGGTTCGTCAGGCGGCGCTGTTTGGCATATAGGCGGATGGTGTTGCTTACACGGCGGCGCACGACGCGGGAGTCAAACGGGCGGTTGATATAGTCCGAAGCGCCCAGCTCGTACGCGCGCAGAACCATATCGTCGGAATCTTCGCTCGAAATCATGATGACAGGCAGATTGTCGATACCCGATCGGCGCGACAGATTGGCCAGCACCTCAAAGCCGCTTATGCCCGACATGACAATATCCAGCAGCACGAGCGACAACTCATCACCATAGCGGTCGACAATGTCGAGCGCCGCACGACCGTTATCGGCCTCGAGGATGCAATACTCGTCCTTGAGCATCTCGTTGAGAATGGCTCGGTTCATCTCGGAGTCATCGACAATAAGCACCAAAGGCTTTTCGCTTTGGAAGGCCTCGATGGAATCGGCATCGGTCACGACCGTACCGGCTTTTGCCTTAGCGCGGCTCAATAACTGGACAGCGCGGCCAACTCCCTCATCGACCGTCTCGCCATGAATGCGAACGCCACCAACACATGCCGTCAAGCTCACATACTCATGGCCCGGAACAATCGTGGCATGAACGGCATCGGACACCTGGTGCAGGCGACGGGTGAAGTCATCGGAGGGAATATTGGGCATGACGACCACAAACTTGTCGCAGCCATAGCGCACAAGCTCGTCAGTCGAACGAATTCCGCTGCGTATGGCTGTCGCCACAGCACCGAGCGCAAGGTCGCCGGCATGACGGCCACACGTATCGTTGAAGACCCTAAAATCATCAAGGTCGATCACCGCAACGCCGGCATTCATGCGGGCGCTACGGAGCTTTTCCTCGTAATATCGGCGATTGCGCACGCTCGTCAGCACGTCGGTGTAGACGAGGTCCTCTTCTGCAGCCTCTTGCTCATCGATCGGACGCACCATCAGCAGGACGTGAGGCTCGCCCTCGACCTTCAGAGGGCGCAGGCGAGCGCGGTACTCGGTACCATCATTGAGCAGCTGCTCCGATACATCATCGGAACCTGCCAAGGCCTCAAGACTTGACTGACGCAGACAAGGGCACCGATTGCCGGCGAGCAGGCAGTTAGGCTCGCTCTTAATCTGATCGGCCGACAGCAAACGCACCACGGGGTAGGTCTTCGCGACGCGGGCGACCTCGGCGGCAGCCTCCTCGTCGGTTAGATTGACCTCGTGATTATTGAGCATATGGAGCCCTTTCTATCGTTACGCACGGCAACGGTGCATATCAATTGGTACAAGGGTAACATCTAACAGCTGAAGGCAAACGCGCGTTTATCGTTACATTTTTATGACCTGGCAAACGGCGGTAATGGAGCCGCGGGTGCGCGGTTATGGGCGCATTCGTTAACAATGACGAAACGCCAGCAGCCCTTCTCCCCGCAGGTCATCGAGCGTGCTAACGCTCCAAGACATCGCGAACGGCGTTTGCCGCCGTAACGGGGCGATCGCGCAAACCGTTATGCGCGCCCGGGATCGTCACAAGGGGGCAATCGAGATATTCGGCAGCCGCTCGCGTGCCAGCCTCGCGGGGCGTACCGAGCGAAAGCTCGCCGAGAAGCACAGCAGCAACGGACTTCGATGCGCGGGCGCGCTCCCAGTCGGGAGCATATGTCATATTTGTTCCGTATTCATTGGCCATAAAGCAACGACCATTGCGCAGGGCATGTTTGACTTCCACTTCGGTCGTCCCAGGAGCCTCGGGGTCCAAGTCGCCGAGGGCTCCCAAGAAAAGCCGGAGCGCCCTTGAAACCTTTCCAGCCGCAATCATATCGAGCAAAACCGGAGCTGCGCCCATGCCGAAGCCTTCGGCCGACACAGCCGGCTCATGCAGAATCGCACGGGCGACGAGATGGGGTTCGGCGCGAAGAAGCTCCAGCGCCACCAACGTACCGGCGCTATGCGCAAGCATATTTGTCGGAGCGCCAACGTGTTCGATCACGGCTTGCAGGTCGGCGGCCTGAGCGGCAAGATCATAGCTGCCGTCTGCCGCATCGCTGCTGCCACCGCAGCCGCGGCGGTCGTAGGCAATTACGCGGTAGTTGCGGCTGAGCTCACAAGCGATACCGTCGAAAAATGTGCCGTCGACACAAGCGCCGTGCACGCACACCAAGGCAGGAGCATCAGGCGACACATCTGGGCCGGCATATTCGCGACAGGCAATCGTGGTGCCCGCATTCTCGACCGTAAAATTCATGTTGTGCCCCCATCATCAATGCTCATCCAGTTGCACGTCAGCGCGGTTGGATGGACCCACATTGCCTTACACCTTGTTAACAGATTAACTTTACCCGACCCGAGGCTTTTCATGGCGCGGCATAATGGGCGACGTGAAAAAACGAAACTTGTAAAGCAAGAGCCCGCACCTTGCTTTGGAGCCGATGCTATGCTTAGGCACAATTGTCTTGAGGAGCATATGCCTATGTCTACGTTTTTGAATGCCAGCCCCATCTTTGGGCCCGTTCGCAGCCGTCGCCTTGGTCTCTCGCTCGGCGTCAACATGATGCCGGCCAGCGGCAAAATCTGCACGTTCGACTGCATTTACTGCGAAAACGGCCTCAACGCCGAGCGCCCCTGCCATGAGCCGTACAACACAGCTGCCGTGGTACTCGACGCGCTCGAGGCAAAGCTGCGCGAGATGGCAGCCGAGGGCGAGCTCCCCGATGTGATCACCTTCGCAGGAAACGGCGAGCCCACCGCCGCACCGGAGTTTCCGCAGGCCATCGCCGGCGCCGTCGCGCTGCGCGACGAGCTTGCCCCAAACTCCAAGATCGCCGTGCTCTCCAACGGCACGCGCGCCGACCGCCCCGAGGTGCACGACGCGCTCATGATGGTCGATGACAACATTCTTAAGCTCGATACCGTCGACCCGGCATTTATCCAGCTGCTCGACCAGCCCGTTGGCCCCTACGACGTCGAGCACCAGATCGAGACGTTCGCAAGCTTTGACGGTCACGTTATTATCCAGACGATCTTTTTGAACGGCGAGTATCAGGGCAAGCTCATCGACAACACCGGCGAGGAGTACGTCGCCCCCTGGCTCGCGGCGCTTGAGCGCATTCGCCCACAAGAAGCGACCATCTACACGGTGGCGCGCGAGACACCGGTCGCCGGCCTTGCCAAAGCAGCACCCGAGGCCCTCGACGCCATTGCCGCGCGCGTGCGTGCCCTCGGCATTCCCTGCCAGGTGAGCTACTAGCGCGCAGCTGCCCTGTGAGTGGGCTATACTAGCTGCGAATGAAAGGAAGTTAGCCATGTTTGACAATGGACCCGTGCCCGGCCGCAACGACGCTTGCTGGTGCGGCAGCGGCAAGAAATACAAGAAATGCCATAGCGCCTTTGATGAGCGCCTCGAGCGCTTGTGGGAAGAGGGCTGGGAGGTTCTGCCCCGCACGCTCTACAAGACACCCGCCGACATCGAGGGCATCAAGCGCTCGGCCGCCATCAACGTGGGCGTGCTCGACTACGTAGGCGAGCACATCGCCGCGGGCATGACCACCAACCAGATCGACCAGATGATCTACGACTACACCATCGAACACGGTGGCACGCCGGCTGACCTCAACTATGAGGGCTACCCCAAGAGCGTGTGCACCTCGATCAACGACGTGGTCTGTCACGGCATCCCCTGCGATACGGACGTGCTGCACGAGGGCGACATCATCAACGTCGATTGTTCCACGATCTTGGACGGCTACTTTAGCGATTCGAGCCGCATGTTCTGCATCGGCAAGGTCTCTGCCGAGCGCCAGCGTCTGGTCGACGTCACTCGCGCCAGCGTGAAAGCGGGTCTAGCCGCCGTCAAGCCATGGCTACCGCTGTCCGTGATGGCCGAGGCCGTGCAAAAGACGGTCGAGGACGCCGGTTTTAGCGTGGTGCGCGAGTACGGCGGACACGGCATTGGCAAGGAGTTCCACGAGGACCCGTTTGTAGGCTTTACCACCGAGGCGCCCGATGTGGACACCATCATGGCTCCGGGCATGGTCTTTACCATCGAGCCCATGGTCAATGCCGGAGCGCCCGACATCAAGATTAGCAAGGGCGACGGCTGGTGTGTGCGCACCAAGGACGGCAGCGATTCGGCCCAGTGCGAGGTACAGCTCGTAGTGACCGAGGACGGCTACGAGCTGCTGAGCTGGTAGCCGTGGATGCGCCGGATGCTGACGGGCACGCTCGTCTAGCATCCGGCGTTTTTGTTTGAACGTTTTGCCTGATAAAACCCGCCAAAATAAACCTGTCCCTTTTTGGCGGGTCAAGCGGAAAGGACTACTTGTGAACATCTTGGTTTTGCTGCCCGTCAACGACCACCATCGCGCAATTCTTGAGTCGAGCGCTCCGGGCGAGGACTTTATCTACACGAGCGCCGACGCTATCACGCGCGAACAAGTCGCCAACGCCGACGTGATCTTGGGCAACATAGACCCTGCCCTACTTACCGCATGCGAGCACCTCCAGCTGCTGCAACTACAGACCGCGGGCTATGACGATTACTTGGCCGCCGGCACCGTGCCAGCCGACGCCAAACTGTCTTGCTCGGTGGGCGCCTACGGCCAGGCCGTGAGCGAGCACATGTTTGCCATGGTCCTTTCCATGATGAAGCGCCTGCCCGGCTATCACGACTTGCAGCGCGAACATCGCTGGGAGGATTTGGGGCCAGTTACCTCGCTCAAAAACGCCAACGTGCTGGTGCTGGGCGCGGGCGATATCGGCGGTCACTTTGCCACGCTCTGCCGCGGCATGGGCGCGCACGTCCGCGGCATCAAGCGCCATCCACTCGTCTACCCCATTGTGTTTGAGGACATGGACGGCATGGACGCCCTACCTGAGCGCCTGGCAGAGGCCGACATCGTCGCATCCTTTATGCCGAGCACGCCCGAGACCCGCGGTCTGGCGAACGCCGAGTTCTTTGCCGCGATGAAACCAGGTGCCTTCTTTGCCAACGGCGGCCGCGGCGACCTTGTGGTCACCGATGACTTGGTTGCCGTTCTGGAGTCGGGACATCTCGCCGGCGCCGCGGTCGACGTCACCGACCCCGAACCGCTGCCCGCGACAAGCCCCCTGTGGGATGCGCCCAACATGCTCATCACGCCGCACGTCTCCGGCTGGTTCCACCTGGCAGCCACGCTCAACAACGTCGTCGACATCGCCGCGGAGAATCTGCGTCACCTGCAGGCCGGCGAGACCCTGCGCTGCTGGATCGAGCACTAATTGTTCCGGCGTTTTGCCAAACGCCGGAACCCCTCGACGCTGCGAGCCCGCCAGAGCGGCAATCTGACGTTCAATCGTCGGGCATGGCCAAAAGGCCTATGCCCTCCTCTTTCACGTCACCTTGCTCACTCTGGCGGGCTCTCGCTGACGTTTGCTCAACCTGCAGGGTCTTCAAATTGCTAGAGCGTTGCTAAGTAATTCTTTGCGTCTTCTACGCTCATTGCTGCAACGGGTGCGTGTGAACAGAGTTTGACATCGTTGGTGACCAGTAGATCTGCTTGAGCGCGTATCGCTGCCGCAATGATTAAATCGTCTTCGTAATCGCTATGGAGCTCACGCTGTCTGCTCGCCATCCAGATGTCGCTCAGGTCACAGGGCACTGGCGTGGCAAGCTGCGACAGCACGCTAAGACAATCCCATGCAAGCGAAGTCGCTACCGTAGCGGCATACTGGGAAAGCGAACCGTGCTCTCGCCGATACCATGCCTTATGTTCGCTTGAAATCAAATAAAACAGGTCTTTGGACGATGTCGCCGCATACAGCAAATCAACCTGCGCCGTGCATGCATCGCGTAAAAACTCAATCGCCACCGAACGACCACGTCGTGAGGGAATGAAGTAATCGAGCCACACGTTGGTGTCAACCAAGATGCGCTTTGGAGTCTCACTCATAGAGCCAGCTCATCTCCTCGCCATAGCGATCCGCATAGGCATTCCGTTTGAGCTCTTCGTCGTCCGATGGCTGAGCCTTGACCATATCGATTCCCGACTCACAGCAAGCGGCAGCGAACAGCTTCGACCCCTGATCCATAAGCTCGAGCTTACGTTTGGCGGCCTTTTCGCGCTCGCGCTGTTCCGCCCGGGCACGACTGGGCAGCAGAATATCCTCGAGCGCACCGGGGCGATCGGCCAGCGATGCTGCAAGCTGCCAGAGCGCTCGCACCGCTTGGCTCGGCGTCATACCGGCCTTGGAGAGAGCGGCGTCCCCACTCCTTTTAAGATCGGCATCGAGACGTACGTTGATCTGAGCGGCTGTTGTGGTCATGACCCCTCCTTAATACTTCAAAATATCATAAAGCTCTATGGTAGATACGTAAAGCATGTATAGCATTTATAAGCATTAGCCGTACTCTGTACACAAAAAGCCGCCGAGGCGCACTGCACCTCGGCGGCCACGTATCGCAGATCTAGTTCGGTTTCACCCTTTGCATTCGCCCAGATAAAACCTGCCAAAATAAACCTGTCCCTTTTTGGCAGGTTTTAGAGTTCCACGCTTTCGGCGCCGTTGATGGTCAGGTCACGCTCGTAGAAGGCGGTGAGGGCGCGGATGGCGTACATTACGTCGCGCACGCCGCCGGTCTCGTAGCTCGAGTGCATGGCAAGCTGCGGCAGGCCCACGTCCACGGCATGCATGCTCGCCTGCATATTGGTCAGATTGCCCAGGGTAGAACCGCCGGCCATATCGCTCTTGTTGGCAAAGGCCTGCGTGGGCACGTCGGCGTCATCGCAAATGGCCTGGAACACCGCGCGGCTAAAGGCGTCGGTGCAGTAGTGCTGGTTGGCGGCCTCCTTGATGACGATGCCGCCGTTAAGCACAACCTGGTTGCGGGCGTCGCACTTCTCGGCGTGGTTGGGGTGCACGGCATGCGCGTTGTCGCAGCTCACGAGCATCGAAGCGGCAAGTGCGCGGTGGTACGACTCGTCATCGAAGCCCAGCGACCCGTTGATGCGGCGCAGCGCGTCGGCCAAGAACGTCGACATGGCGCCCTGCTTGGTCTCGGAGCCAACCTCCTCGTTATCAAAGCAGCAAAAGACCGAAACGTCGTGCGCATTCTCGGCACCCAAAAATGCCTGCAGCGAGGTGTAGGCGCAGGCCAGGTCGTCGAGCTTGGGCGTCGAGATAAACTCGTCGGCCCAGCCCCAAATGCGTGCATCCTGACGATTGACCAGGAACAGGTCGCGACCCAAAATTTGCTCGGGCTCAACGTCCAGTTCGTCGGCGATCAGGGCGTCAAAATCTCCCTGCTTAAGGTCGCCGGCGCTGATGAGCGGGCACAGGTCGACAGCTCGGTTGGGCGCAAAGCCCTCGTTAACGCCACGATTCATATGGATGGCAAGGCTCGGGATAATGGCAACTTCGCGCTCGGTAGCGAGCAAGCGGCTCTCGATACGGTCGCCCTCGCGCACCAGCACGCGGCCCGCAAGTGCCAGCGGGCGATCGAACCAGGTGTAGTCGATCATGCCGCCGTAGGCCTCGGTGTTCAGGCGCAGCGTCTCGCCCGCGCCGTCGAGCTCGGGCACGGCCTTAACCTTAAACGTCGGCGAATCGCTGTGTGACGCCGTGAGTTGAAAATGATAGTCGCCGGCAACGCCGTCCTCGCCCCACGTAGCGGCCAGGTCTTCGCCCACCTTAAAGGCAACGACGCTCGAGGTGTTGCGCTGCGTGTAATAACGCCCGCCCGGCTCGATGTCCCACGCTGCGTTCTCGGGCAGGTAGGTAAAGCCCGCCTCGTCGAGTTCGGCCATAATGGTCGCTGCCGTATGGAACATGCTGGGGCATGCCTCGATAAAGTCGATAAGGTCGTTGGAGGCCTCGATATCGTCGGCCGTCACGTGCACGCGCTCGATCGTTTCCTGATCCGTCATGCTCTCCCCTTTCGCTGGGTTGATGGTCCCCTCCAGCATACCCCGCCACGCCAGCGCCGCACTCTTCATTCCGTGCTTAATTCCGCGCCGCTCACCAAGTTGAGCCATCATGCCCGCGCTCCTTTTGCGACAATTGCGCTAACAGGACGAGAGGAGCCGTCATGAAGCCACGTAACATTGCCATCGCCTGCGGTGTCGCGGGTGTCGCCGTCGGCCTTGCCGCTGCCACCGGTATCGTTTATCACAAGCAAATCAAGTCCGCCGCGTCGCTCAAACGCTTGACCGGCTACGCGGATGGCTATGACCTGTACGCAATCGACATCGCCTACGACTACGATCTTGATCGCATCATCGCCGCCGGCGTACGCGACGACCAGGCCTACATCGATGCCGTGGTGGCGCAGGTGCTGCCCGGTGTGCCGGCACATGTCCAGGCGCCCCAGTTTGCCTGCAGCGCTTTTGTCGCCGTAGATGCCGAAGGCCGCGTGCGTACCGGTCGCAATTACGACTTTAAGGACGACACCTCGGCGCTGCTGGTGCGCAATCACCCACGCGGCGGCTATGCCTCCATCGGGTTTGCCGCCCTTAACAACCTGGGCGATAACACTCCGCTTGACTCCGTCGCCGGACGCGCCGCCGCACTCATGGGCCCGTTTGCCCAGCTCGACGGCGTCAACGAATGTGGCGTGTCCATTGCCGTGCTCACCCTGGATTCCAAACCCTGTGACCAGGACACGCAGCGCCCCGTCATCAATACCTCGCTCGCCATCCGTCTGGTGCTCGACCGTGCCGCCGCCACGCAAGAAGCTGTCGACCTGCTTTCCGCCTACGACATGCACGCCATGGCAGGACGCGATTACCACTTCTTTATAAACGACGCCGCCGGTGACGCGCGCGTAGTAGAGTGGGATCCGCGCGATCCGGACCGCGCTTTCAAAGCGACTCCTGTAACCCAGGTTACGAACTTCTACGCCTGCTATGGCGACGAAGTGCTGCCTAACCAAAAGAATGGCGAGCTAGGCCATGGTAAAGAGCGCGCCGCCGCAATCGCCGATGTCCTCGACGCCCATACCGGCGCCCAAGACGAGGCAGTCGCTTGGAAGGCCCTACGCGCTGCAGCGCAAGAGCCCAATCCGGAAGACATCACCAGCAACACGCAGTGGTCGGTCGTCTTTGACAACACCGAGCCTGCTGCCGCCATCACGCTGCGCCGCCACTGGGGCGACATCGACGCATTCGCACTGTAAGGAGCCAGGCCCGTCGACTTTACGCTCGCCTGGCGTTGTTTACATTTCTATACGCTTGAGCTAACACGTTTTACCCCCGTATCAACAGTGTGCGGGGGTAAACTTATGCGCATGTTATAACTTGCCCGGAAGGATTCATCATGCTTAGGATCGGTCTTCTTACCAGTGGCGGCGACTGTCAAGCGCTCAACGCCACCATGCGCGGCATTGTCAAAACGCTTATGACCAATAGCGAAGAGCCTATTGAGATCTATGGTTTTGAGGACGGCTACCAGGGCCTTATCTACAGCAGGTTCCGCGTCATGACGCCCGCCGATTTTAGCGGCATCCTCACCCGCGGCGGCACCATCCTGGGCACGAGCCGCACGCCGTTCAAGCGCCTGGACATTCCCGAGGCCGACGGCGTCGAGAAGGTGCCCGCAATGGTCCACACCTATCATAAGCTGCAGCTCGACTGCCTGTTTATGCTGGGCGGTAACGGCTCCACCAAGACCGCCAACCGCCTGCGCGAAGAGGGCCTCAACGTTATCGCCCTGCCCAAGACCATCGATAACGACACCTGGGGCACCGAGCTGACGTTTGGCTTTACGAGCGCCATCGACGTCGCCACCAAGTGCATCGACGACATCCACACCACTGCCTCGAGTCACGGCCGCGTGTTTGTCATCGAGATCATGGGCCACAAGGTCGGTTGGATTCCGCTGTATGCCGGCGTCGCGGGCGGCGCGGACGTCATCCTGATTCCCGAGATCCCCTACGACATGGATAACGTCATCAAGACCATCGAGCATCGCATGGAGACCGGCAGCCGCTTTACCATCGTAGCCGTCGCCGAGGGCGCCATCTCCAAGGAGGACGCGGCACTGTCCAAGAAGGAGTACAAGAAGAAGCTCGCCGAGCGCACGAGCCCGTCAATCGTGTACGACATCGCCAAGGAGATCGAGGCCAAGACCGGTCGCGAGACCCGCGTCGCCATCCCCGGTCACACGCAGCGCGGCGGCCAGCCCGACGCCCAGGACCGCATCTTTGCGACCCAGTGCGGCGTCGAGGCAGCGCTTGGCTGCCTACGCGGCGAGTTTGGCTACATGATTGCCCTGCGTGACGGCAAGATGTGCCACATGCCGCTCGAGGAGGTCGCCGGCAAGCTCAAGTTTGTCGACCCCCAGAGCGATCTGGTACGCGAGGCCAAGGCGTTGGGCATCAGCTTTGGCGACGAATAGCCTCGGCTGGAACTGCTCTCATCGGAGGCCCCAAGGCTTTCCTCCCAAATCGTCCTCGGACATGTCAGGACCCCGCTGCGCGCTTCGCGCGGCGGGGTCCTTCCGTCCTGCGGAAAGATTTGGGAGGAAAGCCCTGGGGCCTCCTGCGGTAACTAGGGAGGCCGAGGCTATTCGTCTTCTTGCTGCAAGTGCGTGGGCTGAGATTTTGGGATGTTGCAGGCTCTTAGCTGAGAGTAGCACTGACATTTGTCCTAAAATGGCTGGTCGCTAGGGGTTGCTACCGGTAGTTGCGGTAGGGTTGGGGCAGATTCTAACTAGAAATGGTGGTCGCTACCGGTTGTTCTCGGCATACTCGGCTCATTCGATTCGACCATCAAACGAAAGGAACCACCATGGATCTTGCGATGGCGCAGCGGCTCGTTGATCGCCGCAAGGCTGCCGGGCTTTCTCAGGAGGCGCTTGCCGCCCAGCCGGGTGTGAGTCGTCAGGCTGTCAGTAAATGGGAGCGCAGCGAATCCTCGCCCGATACCGATAACCTTATTGCGCTCGCCGCGCTGTATGGCGTGTCGCTGGATGAGCTGCTGTATGGGGAGGCGGTGGCTAGCGCTGATGACTCACAGGCTGATGATGAGGCGCAGAACAGCAACGCCGGCACCAAAGCTTCAGATAAGGCTGAAGAGGCTGAGGCTTCTACTGAGCACGCTGATTGCAGCGATAAGCCACTTGTCGATATTTCCCTCGCGCGCGGTATCCACGTCATTGATCCCAATAAAGGCGAGGAAGTCCATGTTGGTTGGAGCGGCATCCATGTGACCAACGAGCGCAAGGGCGAAGAGGTGCATGTGGGGCCGGACGGCGTGCATATCGATACGCTTGAGGACGATGGACATAGCGTACGCACCAATGACGACGGCACCGTCACCATCGACGGCGAGACGTTTTCCAGCTGGAAGGAAGCACACGACAAGCTCGACCATCATGGCAAGCATTTCCACACCAAGGTCGGACGTGCATGGAACAAATTCCCCTTCCCCGCACTTGTCACTCTCGCCTATCTGGTGCTCGGCATTGTCTACGGCACATGGGGCATGGGGCTTTTCCTCGTCTTTCTGGTTCCCGTCTACTACGCGATTGGTGACTTCATCGATCGGCGCCACCTGTCTAAGCTGATCGAGGCCATCTACCCGGCAGCCGCCATCGCTTGGTTCCTCTACATGTGGCTCTGTTTGGGACAGCCCCATCCTGCATGGATCATCCTCATCACGATTCCCGTCATCAAAGCGCTCATGCGCTGGTGCCGCAAACAATGGAAGCACCGCCAACAGGCCTAACACGCTCCGACCCACCAGCACCCAACCACCCCCGCCCTTCTCCTAAGTTGCGGTGAGATAGGGACTGTTTTGAAGCTCCAAAGCGCCAAACAGTCCGTATATCACCGCAACCTACAAACAACTGGGTCAGTTCCGGCACGGAGATTAGCATTGAGCTGACCACGCGCCAAGAAAAGGGCCTATTTACTACGTTTAACTCGAGAGGGCCGACCATACCCGCCTTTTCCGAATATTTGCAAGCCCTCTACCTGCGGTTTTAATTTCATAATCTTTGTCATGGTCGAGGGTGTGGTAGCAAACGTAGTAGATAGGCCCGTTTTGCGGCATACGACCCATTCAAGCCCAATCTCGAAGGCTGGAGAAAGCCCTTCATCCACGCCTGTGAGCGAAAACCAAATAGAATGAAAGGCAAATGGAAAAGCCCGTTTGACGGGGCAAACGCCGGGCCACCTAAAGCTGACGTTAGATAACGATACTTTTGAAAACACTGGAAAATCAAGGTTTTTCGAGCGACGGACAAGCCGGGTATTGTACTAAAAACTGAATACGACGCAAAAGCGGCGTTTCCCACTCTCTACACAGGGAGAACAGGAACGCCGCTTTTTTCATGCCCTTTGTTACGCAGTAGGGGCAGAAAAAGCCTTGCTACAAGCGGCTTTCCGGGCGCGTATCTGACGCGGCAAGGGATTTATACCTTATCCCCCGAAACCGCGCTTCTACTGCGTAACAAATCCACAGCAAAAGGAGTGATTTACTATGGCAGTTTTCCGGGTGGAACGAAACAAGGGCTACACCGTAATGAGCAACCACCACCTACGCAACAAGGAGCTTTCTCTAAAGGCAAAGGGGCTGTTGTCGCAAATGCTGTCACTCCCCGAAGATTGGGACTACACCTTGAAAGGCTTATCCCTTATCAACCGGGAGAAGATAGACGCTATCCGCGAAGCCATACGGGAGCTTGAACGCGCCGGGTATATCGTCCGTTCAAGGGAGCGCGACGAGAAAGGACGCTTGCGGGGCGCGGACTATGTGATATTCGAGCAGCCGCAGCCGCCTACGCCGGATTTACCTACATTGGAAAATCCAACATTGGATAATCCAACACAGGGAAAACCAACATTGGAAAAACCTACGTTGGAAAATCCAACGCAATTAAATAAAGATATACAAAGAACTGACTTACCAAAAAAAGAAAAATCAAATACGGATTTATCAAGTACCCATTCCATTCCTATCCTTTCCCCTAACCCCTCACCTTGCGGGGGAGCGGCTACGCCGCCGGAACGGAAAGGAACGGAAGCGGCAGCACAGAGCGCAGTAGAGATATACCGGGAAATCATCAAGGACAATATCGACTACGACATTCTCAAACAGGACATGAAATTTGACGGGGACAGGCTTGACGAGATTGTAGACCTCATGCTTGAAACGGTATGCACCGCCAGAAAGCGGGTGCGGATTGCGGGGGACGACTACCCGGCAGAGCTTGTGAAGTCAAAGTTTATGAAACTGGACGGCGAGCATATCCGCTTTGTGCTTGACTGTATGCGGGAGAACACAACCAAAATCCGCAACATCAAGCAATATCTGAAAGCAGCCCTTTTCAATGCCCCGTCCACAATCGGCAACTATTACACTTCCCTTGTCGCCCATGACATGGCAAGCGGCGCACTTGCGCCACAGGAGCCGCACGACCCCTATTCATTCAAACCGGGCGAAAGCCTGTAAACAACAAAAGGAGGATTTTATTATGGCACAGAGAACAGGAGCATTGGTATTTGACGAGCGCACTGACCGTTACGACATTCGCTTTGACCTCAATACTTACTATGGCGGGCTGCATTGCGGGGAGTGCTTTGACGTGTTCGTGCGGGGCAAGTGGAAGCCTACCCGGATTGAGTATGGCGACAACTGGTATCTTGTGGGTATCAGAGCCGAGGATTTGAATGGGCTGCGGGTGCGTATCTGACCGCCGCCCCATAAAGAAACGCGAAAGGAGGACGCGAGAAATTGCAGGACGAAGTAAACGAAAAGACCATAGCCCTTTACATCAAGACCGGGAAGCTGACCGCGCAGACGCTCCAAAAGGCAATGAAAGCCATTCTGTCAAAGGGCAAAAAGCAGCTTACGAAACAGCCACAGGGCAAGCAGAGCTTAAAGCAGCTTATGAAGCAGAACGCGGGCGTTTCCAACATTGAGATTACAAAAGACAATATCAAAGCCTTTGAGAGTACGGCGAAAAAGTACGGTATCGACTTCGCGCTGAAAAAGGACACGACGGAAAGCCCGCCCCGCTATCTTGTTTTCTTCAAGGGGCGGGACGCGGACGTGCTGACCGCAGCCTTTAAGGAGTTTTCCGCAAAGAAGCTGACACAGGACAGGAAGCCCTCTATCCGAAAGCTGCTGACAAGCCTTAAAGAAGCCGCACAGGGCAGAAACGCACAGCGAGAGAAAGTAAAAAACAAAGACAGGGGGCGGGAATTATGAAGCCGGAAATCAAGAAGCTGCTTATCCTCAATCTCCCCTATCTGCTCTTTGTCTGGCTCTTTGATAAAGTGGGCGCGGCTGTCCGGCTTTCCCTCGGCGCGGACGCAAGCGCAAAGCTGCTACATCTTGGGGACGGTTTTACCGCCGCCTTTTCCAGTATCGCGCCGAGTTTTCACCCCGTCGATTTGCTTATCGGCATTGCAGGGGCGGTCATTGTCCGGCTGATTATCTACGTCAAGGGCAAGAACGCGAAGAAGTACCGGAAAGGCATGGAATACGGCTCTGCACGTTGGGGGACAGCCGAGGACATAAAGCCGTACACAGACCCGGTATTTGAGAACAATATCCCCCTCACACAGACGGAACGGCTCACCATGAACAGCCGCCCGAAGCAGCCAAAGTATGCAAGGAACAAAAATATCCTTGTAATCGGCGGTTCCGGCAGCGGCAAGACAAGGTTTTTTGTCAAACCGTCGCTCATGCAAATGCACAGCAGCTATGTTGTCACAGACCCGAAAGGCACCGTCTTAATCGAGTGCGGGAAGCTCTTACAGCGGGGCGGCTATCGGATAAAAGTGCTGAATACGATTAACTTCAAGAAATCCATGAAATACAATCCCTTTGCCTATCTGCGGAGCGAAAAGGATATTTTGAAGTTAGTCAATACCATTATCGCCAACACCAAAGGCGACGGGGAGAAATCCGGCGAGGATTTTTGGGTGAAAGCGGAAAAGCTCTACTACACCGCGCTAATCGGCTATATCTGGTACGAAGCCCCGGACGAGGAAAAGAACTTCACGACGCTGCTTGAAATGATAAATGCGTCGGAAGCCCGCGAGGACGACGAGGACTTCCAGAACCCGGTTGACCTCATGTTTGAACGTCTGGAAGAAAAAGACCCGGAGCATTTCGCGGTCAAGCAGTACAAAAAATACAAACTTGCGGCGGGCAAGACAGCAAAAAGCATACTTATCTCATGCGGCGCGAGGTTAGCCCCATTCGACATTAAGGAGCTGCGCGAGCTTATGGAAACCGACGAAATGGAGCTTGACACCATAGGCGACAGAAAGACCGCCCTTTTCGTCATTATCAGTGACACCGACGATACCTTTAACTTTGTCGTGAGTATCCTCTACACACAGCTATTCAACCTCTTGTGCGACAAGGCAGATGATGTGTACGGCGGGCGGCTTCCCGTCCATGTACGGTGCTTACTTGATGAATTTGCGAATATCGGGCAGATACCGAAGTTTGAAAAGCTCATAGCCACCATAAGGAGCCGGGAAATATCCGCGTCAATCATCTTGCAGAGCCAGTCACAGCTAAAAGCCATTTACAAGGACAACGCCGATACCATAGTCGGCAACTGCGACACCACGCTTTTCTTGGGCGGCAAGGAGAAAACGACGCTCAAAGAAATATCGGAAATTTTAGGCAAGGAAACAATCGACAGCTTCAACACTTCCGAAACCAGAGGGCGGGAGCTTTCGCATGGGCTGAACTATCAGAAATTGGGAAAGGAGCTTATGACACAGGACGAAATCGCGGTCATGGACGGAGGGAAATGTATCTTGCAGCTACGCGGGGTGCGCCCGTTCTTTTCGGACAAATTCGACATAACGAAGCACCCGAAATACAAGTACCTGTCCGATGCAGACCCGAAGAACGCCTTTGACATGGAGAAGCACTTGCGCCGCCGCCCCGCTATCGTCAAGCCCGATGAAGTCTTTGACTATTACGAGATTGACGCGGCAGACTTGCCGGAAGATACAGAAGCGTAAAAGAAAAGGACAGGGAAAAGACCTTTGCATTATGGAAATGTGCATAACTGCCTATTCCGTCATGGAAAACGCCGTTCACAGCACATGGAAAAGCAAAGGGCAGCTTTCCCACGTCCTGCAAACAGCGTTTCCCACAACTCCATAAGCAAGGCAGTTATACACATTCCCACAATGCCGACTGCTACGACGAAAACCGCACCCTCTCTTTCTTTCATTCATAAGAGCAAAAAAACTTAAAGGAGGTATCACAATCAGAAACGTAAACACAGGCTACATGATACGCGCCCCCACTCCCCCGGCGCAGCACACAGCGGCAGAAGCCGCAGCCCTTACAACTGAATACCGCCGCGCCGCAGACATTTAGGCGGCGTGGGGAACCCGCCGAACCCCGGCGGGCTTATGACCGCGGCAGTTACCAAAACTGGCCGCCGTTTTTTATGCCCTTTTTCGGGCAGCCGCACACGCGGCAAGAAAGGAGAACTTTATGGCATTTTTTAATTCGGCAGTAGGCGTTTTGCAGACCCTTGTTATCGCTCTTGGAGCTGGCCTTGGTATCTGGGGCGTGATTAACCTCATGGAGGGCTACGGCAACGACAATCCGGGCGCGAAAAGCCAGGGCATGAAGCAGCTCATGGCGGGCGGCGGCGTTGCCCTTATCGGCATGACCCTTGTACCGCTGCTTTCCGGCCTGTTCGGTTAAGAAGCGCGGGTAAAGGCTTATGCAGAGCATACTTGACGCGATTAACGAATGGATAAAGGAAATCCTCATAGGAGCCATAAACGGTAATCTGTCAACTATGTTCGGGGACGTGAACGAGAAAGTCGGCACTATCGCCGCAGAGGTAGGGCAGACCCCGCAAGGGTGGAACGCGGGTATCTTCTCCATGATACGCACACTATCGGAGAATGTAATCGTACCCATTGCGGGGCTTGTCATTACCTACGTCCTATGCTATGAGCTTATCAGCATGGTAACGGAAAAGAACAATATGCACGACGTTGACACTTCCATGTTCTTCAAGTGGGTATTCAAGGCTTACGTCGCAGTCTACCTTGTGACGCATACCTTTGACATCACTATGGCGGTGTTCGATATGGCGCAGCACGTTGTTTCCGGCGCGGCGGGGGTAATCGGCGGCAGCACAAATATTGATGTTGCCGCCGCCCTTGCTTCCATGCAGAGCGGGCTTGACGCTATGGAAATCCCCGAACTGCTCTTACTTGTCATGGAAACAAGCCTTGTGAGCTTGTGCATGAAGATAATGTCCGTACTGATAACCGTTATCCTCTACGGGCGCATGATAGAGATTTACCTTTACTGTTCGGTATCGCCTATCCCGTTTGCAACATTCACTAACCGGGAATGGGGACAGATAGGAAACAACTACCTAAAATCCCTGTTCGCCCTTGGCTTTCAAGGCTTCCTCATAATGATATGCGTCGGCATTTACGCCGTTCTTCTTGGATATGTCTACATAGTTCTATCAGTTAGCGGTTGATTTTCAATCTCAACGCAACAGCCTGAACGGGCCCCGCGTTTCCGCAGCTAGCGCAACGCGGGAATAGCCCCCGGCACCTGGCCGTCGCACCGTTTCCGCAGGTGGAGAGGCTATGGAGGC
>NZ_JBBNLR010000024.1:0-39316 GCF_040092375.1 Collinsella sp. CLA-ER-H5 | reverse complement strand
GCGGACCGGGACGGGTTCAACGGCAGGCCCCGCCGACCGATTGCAAGCGGTCGGCGGGGCCATTGTGGCTCTTGACAGCGGATTGGGTCATATGAGCGAAAGCCCGCCAGAGCGAGCAAGGTGCCTTGAAACGAGACGGCATTGACCTTCTGGTCATGCCGCCGAAGTTGAAAGGCAGATTGCCGCTCTGGCGGGCTTGCAGCGTCGAGCCGTTACGCGGTTTGGTAAAACCGCGTAACTTACATGACCATAACGTAGCGCGATCCCACGTAGTACTGCTTACCCATCAGGACCGGCTCGCCATTGGGGCCGGTAAAGCCGGCACGCAGATTGAGCAGCGGATCGTGCGGAGCAATGCCCAGCTCGACCGCCTGCTCGGCGTTAGCTCGAACGGCCTCGACCGTACGGTAGCCAACCGAGACAATCGGGATTCCGCCAACACGCTCGACCTCGGCAAAAATCGACTTGTCCTCAAGATCGGCCGTCAACAGCTCGCGGTAGGCATCAAACGGCACAAAGATGTTCTCCTCAAAGATGGGCTCGCCGTCGGCCGTACGCACGCGCTTGATATGCAGCAGCAGCGCATCCTTCTGCAGGCCAAAGAACTCCATCTCGTTTTGGCGCGCCGGAACGATCTGGCGATCGATCACGTGCGCACCGGCCTTCATGCCGTTGCCGGCACACAGCGCGGTAAACGTCTGCAGCGTCGAGGCGTGAAACTGGCGGTTGATGTGCGGCGTGGAGACAAAGGTGCCGCGGCCCTGCTGCTTAACCAGGTAACCATCGGAGCACAGCTCCTCGACAGCGCGGCGCACCGTAATACGGCTCACCTCGTACTGCTCGGCTAGTTCAAGCTCGGACGGAATACGCTCCTTGGGTGCATAAACACCTTTCTCGATCGCATCCTTGATTTCGTCATAAATCTGCTGGTAAAGCGGTGCATTTTTGGGCGCAGGCATATCTGATCACTCTTATCAAAATAGCTAAATTTCTAATACGTATATAACGTCTAGTTTTATGTTACCTCATAATGATAAAACGATACACCCTCCCTACCAAAAAGCGACAGCTTCATTTTGGTAGGTTTTATCTGGGCAAACGAGAGCCTCTCGAAAGCAACGGGGCTTTCGGGGGGCTCGTTCGGATGGGTTGCGCAGGACCGGCAAAATGCCAATACCCTACTTGCCGTCGTCCTGCTGCAGGCTGTCCTGTTCGCTGAGGCGCGCCTGCCTGCTGGCCATGCGTGCGGGCTTGTCGGGATCGGGAACGGCCGTGGGCATGGGCTCGTCGACATGACCACCCCACCAGCCGCCCACAAAGTTGAGCGTGTGGAACACGTTGATCACGGCGCCGGGATCAACGTCGCACACCAGCTTGATAATGTCCTGACTCTCGTAGGTCGAGACAACGGTGTTCAGCAGGTACATCTTTTCGCGGCTATATCCGCCGACGACCTCGGCGCAGCTAATGCCGTGCTGAAAATGGTTTACGTAGGCAGTCATGACCTCGTCTGCCTTACGCGTCGTGATCTGCAGCGTCACGCGATCGTAGCGACGATAGAAACTGTCGATGGTCTTGGTCGAAATAAACTGGAACACGATGGAATACGCCGCCTTGTCCCAGCCAAACATAAAGCCAAAGATCGCCAGGATAAAGCAGTTGAAACCAAAGATGACGCCCCAGATGGTCTTGCCCGTGTGGTTGGAAACCCACAGCGCGATAAAGTCGGTGCCGCCGGTAGATGCGCCGGATTTAAGTGCGATGGCAGCGCCCAGACCCGAGACCACGCCGCCAAAAATGATGAGCATGATCTTGTCGCCCAAAAATGGAGCGAAGTGAAAGACGTTGAGGAACAGCGACGAGAGCACGACCTGCATCATCGAGAAGATGACGAAGCGCTTGCTGATGCCGCTCCAGCATAGGAGCGCCACGGGGATGTTGAGCGCAAGCATACCGAGCGAGATGTCGATGTGAACGCCGCCGAGCGAGGTAACGCGATCGAGCAGGACCGCGACGCCGGTAAGGCCGCTCGGAAGCAAGTCGGCGGGCCGAATGAACGCCTGAATCAGAAATGTCTGGAGAACGGCAGAAATCGTGACCGCCGCCGCGGTAATGGCGCGGCGGACGATGGTGAGGCGGCCGAGCACGAGCACGCGGTCCGTGAGCTGATCGATGGCGTTCGCCACGTAGGCTCCTTTCGAAGGCAGATGTAATTGTGGGGCATGCCGGCGATTGTAGCATGGAGCGCGAGAGGACGCTTCAATTCACCCTCTCTCGACAACCAAAACGAGCCAGCAGCCCCCCAACCAAAGAGCCAAATTCTAAGTGAGTAGGCTTTTCGCGACCTGCCGAGCACACCCAAAGCTGCCACTTCCGTGACCTGCGGTTTTACTAAGGCAGATACGCTTTGTGCTCGGCCTGCGCCAAAAAGTCTACTCACTTAGCCTGAGTCGAAGCCAAACGGATCAAATCGAAGCCAAAATGAGCCAATCCACCGCAAGAGACGTGTGAATCCGCACTTCTTGCGGCGAATTGACGCTACAAAGCGGTCAGAATGTCGGCGAGGTTGTCGATGACGGCGTCGGCTCCCGTTTGGTCCAGGTTAACGCCCTCGTGCGGACGCAGCGCCAGGACGCGCGCGCCGGAGCACTTACCGGCCTCGATGCCCAAAGGCGAGTCCTCGATAACCAGGCACTCGGCAGGCTCCACCCCCAGCGCCTCCATGGCACGCAGGTAGATCTCGGGGTCGGGCTTAAACGCACTGCACTCGTGACCGCTGATGGTGTAGTCCAGCACGTCGGCGATACCGGCAATCTCCACCAGCTCGTCAATGAGCTCGCGATAGGACGAGCTCGCGATGGCGCACTTCACGCCGCGCTCGTGCAGCTTGCGCATCACCGGCTCCGTCTGCTCGTTGAGAAGCTCGGCATACGGAACGGGGTGGTCCGGGCTGTAGACCTGCTTGTACTCCACGCGCAGGCGCTCGCGCAGCTCAACATCGTCGGGCACCAGCGCCTTCCAAATGGCGGGCTCGTTAGACCCCGAAAGATCGGGGATCTCGTCAAAGTGGAAGCCCTTCTCTTCCATAAATGCCACGCGGCGACGGTTGTAGAACCACTCGGTATCGACCAGCACGCCGTCCATGTCAAACAGCACTGCCTTGATCATACGCATCTCCTCCCACCTGCCAAAAAGGGACAGGTTTATTTTGGTAGGTTTAATCTGGGGTTTTGCGACACGACAGACACGCCCTCCCCAGAGCAAAAAAGGGGACGGGGCGCAAACCCCATCCCCTCTCAATCAACCCGTAAGGTCTACTTACTTGTGATTAGTAGGAAAGCTTCCACATGTAGCGACGCATGGTCAGCGGGTGCTGACGGGCCTCGGCGATCTGGTTGCCGTACTCACGCATAACGGCGAGGTGCAGCAGCGGGTTGAAGTAGGTGATGACGCTCGCGGGCACGGCGTCAGCCAGGCCGTAGTCCTTGGAGTCGATCAGAGCGACCTTGGCGCCCATGCGCTCAAGGAAGGTGAGGGCGCGGGCGTCCATCGGACGGGTAGCGCCATCGGACATGAAGAAGACGTAGGGCTTACCCTCGGTGGAAACCTCGAACGGGCCGTGGAAGTACTCGCCGGTGTTGTAGGCGGCGGCGTCGATCCACTGCATCTCGGTGAACAGGAAGGCGGCGTGAGAGTAAGCCATCTTCTCGGAGGCACCGGAGGCCATGAAGTAGATCATCTTGTCGTCCTTGAAGTCCTCGGCGAACTTCTTGGCGAGCTTCTTGCAGTGCTGAGCGGCGTTCTCGCAGAGATCGAAGACGTTGGTGAGGCCGGTGATCATGTCCTCGTAGTGGTCATAGCCCTCGGTCTGCTGAAGGATCTCGAGAGCAAGAGCGATGGCGTAGCCGGGCTTCTCGCACTTGGCAGCGTAGTTGGCGTGGAAGCCGTGAACGATGACGTGGTCGGCGTCGACGGTCAGAGCGGAGCCAGCCTTGTTGGTGAGGGAGACGACCGGGCAGTTGTGCTTCTTGGCGGTCTTGTTGGCCTCGACGGTCTCGGGCGTGGAGCCACCGAGGGAGCAGGTGATCACGAAGGTGTGCTCGTTGACCCAGGAAGGCGTGTCGTAGTTGAACTCGTTAGCGGTGAAGATCTGAACGTTCAGCTTGTCCGTGTTGTTGGCCAGGAAGTACTTGGCGGGGTAAAGGTCGGACATGGAAGCGCCGCAGCCGACGAAGGCGACGCTGTGGATCTCGTGGTTGGACAGGACGTCAGCGACGATCTGCTTAGGGAGGTTAAGGTCGATCTCGTACATCTGACACATTCCTTTCGATTTTTGCGGCGCCACATTGCCGGGCGCTCGCAGGGTTACCGTGATTTGGACCGAGTCGCCGGCCCGTTGAGGATGTGACAAAGGAACTGTCCCTTTGACACATTTAGGGATGGAAGCCTGCCTGGGGTATGGGATGCCAGGCAGGCCCCCGGGGGAAAGCGATTAGGCGCTTGGTCGCGACTAGGCCAGGATGCCGGCCGCGGAGAGGGCGATGCCGCCCACGATGGCGATCACGAGAAGCCAACCGGTGTTGACGTTCTTCTTGATGAGCCAGTACATAAGGCCAGTGAGGCCAAGGGAAATCATCTGGGGCATCATGCCGTCCAGGATGTCCTGGATCACGACGGTGCCCTCAGCGAACTGCAGCGGGGTGGTGGCGCCGATCAGCGTAGCGATCATGCCGCCCACGGACATAAGACCCACGATGCCGCAGACATACATGAGCTTCTCCATGAGGTCGCCGCCCTGAAGCTTGCTCAGGTACTCGTGTCCGCCCTGATAGCCCATCTTGGCTGCGAACCAAGTGATCAGCACAGAGGGGACGATGGAGATGAGAAGGGCCAGGATCGGGCCCATGATGGAGCCCTGCTGAGCCAGCTGAACGCCCAAGCCAAAGGCGATAACGCGGATGGTGCCCTGGAAGAAGGAGTCACCGATGCCGGAAAGCGGGCCCATAAGGGAGGTCTTGACCGCGTTAATCGAATCGGGGTTGAAGTTCTCGGGATCCTTGGCGTACTCCTCCTCCATGGAGGCGGCGAGGCCCAGGATGAAAGCGCTCGTCTGCGGGGTGCAGTTGTAGAACGCCATGTGACGGTGGTAAGCCTCTTTCTTAGCAGCAAGCTGCTTGGGGTCGGACTCGTCCGGATAGAGGCGATCGAGCGTGGGAACCATACCGTAGAGGAAGCCCATGTTCATCTGACGCTCGTAGTTCCAAGAGGCCTGGATGGCCCAGGAGCGCCAGAAGAACTGGCTGACCTTCTTGTTCAGGGACACGTCCTTGGTTGCGGTTGCCATAGTGTGTTCCTCCTTAGTCTTCGTCGTCTTCGAGCGGATCGTAGTCGGAATCGACACCGGCGGCTGCATGGGAACCGTTGAACTTGAAGCCCATGAAGACGACAGCCAGGCACACACCGATCAGAGCGACCGCGATGACGGACAGGTTGAGGTAAGCGGCGAGCAGGAAACCGATGAACAGGAACGGAGTCATACCCTTCTTGATCATCATGGTGAGCAGCAGGGCCAAGCCGTAGGCGGTCATGATCTTGGTCGAAACGTTAAGACCAGTGGACAGCCACTCGGGAACCATGTTGACGATGGCCTGAACCAGGTCGGTGCCAACAAAGACGGCGAGGAAGATCGGCAGGAAGTACATGATGGCGTACAAACCGGAGCCGGCGCAGATGTGCATACGGTAGGCGGTCTTGAACTTTCCGTTATCAATCGCGTTATCTGCCACATGGGTGAGGACGGCGATGATGGAACGGAACACGATGCCGAGGAGCTGACCCAGGACGGCGACCGGGATGGCGATCGTCATGGCGGTCTCGGCGGAAGCATCGGTCAGGCACGCAAAGGCAGCGGCCACGATGCCGCCCAGGACCATATCGGGCGGAACGGCGGCGCCGACCTGCACCAGGCCCATGGACACGAGCTCGACGGCGGCACCGACGGCAAGACCGGTGGGCACATCGCCCAGCAGCAGACCGACGAGCGTAGCGCCAACGAGGGGCTGCTCGAAGTTAAGACGACCGAGCAGGCGGGAGTCCCACATGCAGAACACGCCGACGAGGCCGACGAGCACCGCACTGATGAACGTATTCATACCCTTCTCCTTTCAGTCAGGCAAAAGCCTGGTTGATTACAGCTTGGCGTCGATGTCGACGCTCTGATACGTAGGGGTCTGCTGGACGTAGAGCTTAATGCCCATGTCGAGCAGCTGGTTGACGTCGGCCTTCTGGGTGGCGTCGAAGAAGACGGAGCTGTCCTTGCCGCCAATCTGATCGGCACCGTCGTGGTTGGCGGTGGCGCCCAGGTTGATGGCGTCGAGCTTGTAACCCTGGCAGAACTGCAGCATCTCGGCAGTGTTGCCAAAGACAAACATGACGCGCTCGCCGAGGGTGTTGAGCTTGTCCATCTTGGCGAGGGCACGCTCGACGGTGAAGACGTTCAGGCGCACGCCCTGGGGCTTGGCCAGCTTAAGAGCGCCCTTCTTGATCTCATCGTTGGCGGCAGCGTTGTCGACGACGATGATGCGCTCGGCCTGAACCTTGGTGGTCCAGGTAAAGACGACCTGGCCGTGCAGCAGACGGTAGTCAAGACGTGCGAGGACGATCTTGGCGGGACCGGAGCTGTGACGGGACGCCTTGGCCTTCTTGGCGGGAGCCGCGACGGCCTCGACCGGTGCGTTGGGGTTGGTCAGACCGGTGCGGGCCTCGTTGATGAGGGCCGCGAGCTCGGCACCCTTGATGGGGGCGGGGCTCATAGCGAGCGTCAGCGCCAGCGGAATATTGAAACCGCTGACAACCGTGAACTTCGTGCCGTTCTTGGAAAGCTCGACCATGCTGTTGTTGACCGAGCTGCCGAGCATATCGGTCAGCACATAGACGGTGTCGTCCGCGTTGAACGTGGCGATCATGGCGTCCACCTTGTTGGTGATGGGCTCCTTGTCGTCACGAGCAAGCGACACGACGTGGACGTTCGACACGTCGCCGAGAACCATCTCGAGCGTGTCTTTGGCGCCTGCGGCCAGGCCGCCATGAGATGCGAGAATGATCTGATTCATCTTGCCTCCTCCTTTTCGTTATGGTCATTATAACGTCTTATACGTTGCTTATATTGCTAATTAGTATAAAGACCGTTCGCGGGTGAAAATCGACCGTTGACGGGTTTAACGTACTTGAAACGTTGGGGCTGGATAGGCCGGCGCTGGCTGGATAACCCCAGGCCAGACGCCGTGCACAATCCCCTATCGCACGAAGTACCAGGGGCTTTCCTGCACGGTGGGCTCCAGCGCGATGCCAGTGCGTTCCTTAAACAGATCCATGTCCTGAGATTTTTCGGTCCACCACGCGTTGGGCTTAAAGGTCATGCTCTCGACAATACGTTTGACAATGACGCTGTTGCGCAGCCTGGAGAAGTCGGTGTTCATGATCAGGATGGACGCGAGCACCAGCACGATGCCCAGGACCTTGATCGCGCCGGCGGGCTCGGCGTAGACACCAATGCCCAGCAGTACGGTGACGACCGTCTCGAATGACATTACGACGGGAACTTTCGACGTCTCGAGCCCCATGGACAGACCCTGCATATATAAGACATAGGCCACGGCTGTGGGGATGAGTCCAAAACCAAAGAACAACAGCAGCAGCTGTGGCGACATTGCCGCGGCGACATCTGGCCACGGAGCCGCGATAGCCGCCATAACCGCACCGCCAAAAACAAGGCCCCAAAACGTGACAGCCAGCGGGTGGACCGTCTTGGTTGCTATCCGGCTAAACACCGCGAGCGACGCGCCACAAAAGCCCGCGATCACGCCCGACGTGACGCCCCAAACCGAAAAATGGAAACCGGAAAGGTCGCCATTGGTCACTGCAAGTACACAGCCACCGATATTAAAAGCGATGGCAACGAGCTTGTTGGGAGTCACATCCTCGCGATAAAGCACGCGGCCGAGCATGACGCCAAACACCGGCGAGGTGTAGAGCAGCACCGAGGCCGTGGACATGCCCACCTCGCCCATACACTCGTAATAAAGCGTGTTAGCGGTGGCGAGGCCGATAATGCCAAGAAGCGCACAGGGAACAAGCTCTTTAGGACTTGCCTTGAACAGTGCCAGGGGACCCGATGCTTTTCCCTCACGATCGCCTCCCTGGCAACCCATGAACGCCAAGACCGGAGCCATTAAGACGGCACCTGACAACAGGCGAAAGGCCGCCATGCTCTGAGACGAAACACCCAGGGCCGAGATGCCTTTTACAAAGATTCCGATGCTGCCCCACATAAGCGCGGCGATCAGCACCAGCACATAGCCCAGATTGCTTTTCTTCAACGCAGCCTCCTCGGTATTGTTTCCAATATGTTTCACACTACGTTATAGTCGTTATATACATTTTTCAAGACACAAATCGGCGAGCGGGAAAATCCGATCGCCCACACACTCATTGGGTACTCATTGGGGACGTACTTAAATGAGTAGTCGTTGGGGACGTTCTTGGATGACTAGTCATTTAAGAACGTCCCCAACGACTAGGACTGTCCCCAACTGCCGGCAGAAAAGGAACGTTCCCAACGTCTAAGGCGCCGCTGGTTGAGCATAAGTCAGCGAGCGGGCCGCATTTGAGGCAAGGTGACGTGAAACGAAAGGGCGCTGACCTTCTGGTCGCGCCCTTGAAGTTGAACGTCAGATTGCCCAAATGCGGACCGCGCAGCGTCGAGCCGTTACGCGGTTTGGTAAAACCGCGTAACTAATACTCAAGCTTCCACATGTAGCGACGCGTCATGTAGTCCTTGTGGGTGACTGCAGAGAGTGCACGCATGTACACATTGTTGAGGATCGGGGCAAAGATCAGGTGGTTGAAGTACTCGCTCACGCTGTCCTTGATGTCGTTGAGGCCGAGCTCCTTGGCGTCGAGCTGATAGACGCGCTCGCCACCGTACTGGTTGACGAAGCGGATGCCGCGCTCGTCGTTGCAGCGGCTGCGGCCGACGCTGATGAGCTGGAACAGCGAGGTGCGCTTGTCCAGGATCTCGAAGGGGCCGTGGAAGAAGTCGCAGGTGTTGATGGTGCAGGAGTCGATCTGCAGCATCTCCTGCACGTTGCAGATGCTAAAGACGTAAGCGGCACCAAAAAGCGGACCCTGAGCCATGACATTAATGCAGGGCTTGTCGGCGTTCTGCTCGGCCCACTTGGCAGCGAGCGGACGGGTGTACTCGACGGCCTTGCGATAGATGGGATCGATCAGGTCGAAGGCGGCCATGGCGGTCTCGTACTCGGCATAGCCCTCGGTCTGCTGCGTGAGCTCCATGGCGATCATGGTCACGACGGCGGAGTTGGTACGGCCCATGCAGGACTCGTCGACGGCCAGGCTGTCGTACTGGATCTTGTAGTCGCAGACCTCGGTGAGGCCGGACTCGTCGACATAGATGGCGATGGTGCTGGCGCCGTGGTCCTTGGCGACCTGGGCGGCGACGATGGTCTCCTTGGTGCCGCGCATGGACACGACGACGGCCAAGGTGTTCTCGTTGACGTAGGCAGGGGTTGCGTGCACGAACTCGTTGCTGGTGTAGCTGGAGCTCACGACCTGCGTGGCCTCGTGCTCCATAAAGTACTGGGCAGGATAGTTGCCGCCGTTGGATCCGCCGGCGCCAATCCACACGACGCGCTTGATACCGCCCTTGTCCGCCTTGTCAGCCAAAACCTGGGAGACGACGTCCTTAACCTGTTCCTGAGTGGTCATCGTGCATCAGCCTTTCTTCTCGTTTGATGCTCTCGATGGCATACAAGTTACATACATGTTTTGGTTATGTCGACTAGTTGTATGCTATATTTGTCTTAGAAATTTTGCTGGTAAAGTTTTCGGCAATCCATTACCAGCGATTTTGTTGTCATATTGGATACATGCTTGGTTCAGTAAGCATACAAGTTAGATACAGGTTGTTCGCATGAGCACTTCGCCAAAAAAGAACTTGGCCCAATACGAGCGTCTGGCGGGTACGCTGCGTGACCGCATCGCCGCCGGCACCTACGCACGCGGAGACAAGCTGCCGTCCGAGATGGAGCTCATGGACGAATCGGGGCTGTCGCGCAGTACCGTGCGCCACGCGCTTAAGGTGTTAGTTGACGAGGGCCTGGTGCGCACCGAGCGCGGACGTGGCACCTTTGTGGCCGACACGCCCGCGCTCCACGAGAACAACCTGGTGTTTTCGAGCTATACGACACAGGTCCAGGGTCAGGGCATGAAGCCCACCACGCGCACCGTGGACTCGGGCTTTGCCAAGGCGGCCGGCAGCATAGCTAAGTTCTTTGACGCCGCCGTGGGCAGCAAGCTCGTCAAACTTGTCCGCCTACGTTATCTGGACGACGCCCCGCTGTGCTTGGAGACCACGTATCTGCCGCCAAGCTTTGGGTCGCTCATCGATCGCGACCTCAACGGATCGCTCTACGCGACGCTGCGTCAAGAATTCCATCGCGCGCCGGCACAGGGGCACAAGACCTTTGAGGTGTGCTATGCCTCGCAAAACGAGGCGTTTTTGCTCAACGTCGAGCGCGGGCAGGCGCTAATCCTAATCACCGACTACGTCTACGACACCGACGGCCGCCCACTCCATGTCTCCAAGCGCATCCAACGCACCGACCGCGCCAAATATACCGAGCCCATCGGCTAACCTGCCAAAATAAACCTGTCCCTAAATGGTAGGTTTGGGGAGGTCGGGGAACCAGGTTGGTTTGGGCTGGTTGGGCGTGCGCTCGGCTAGGACCAGCTCCATCCAGCACATGTCGTACCAGCGGCCGAACTTTTGGGCGCAGCGGTCGAAGGCGCCCACCAGGCGATATCCCATATGGGCATGGAAATCCTGACTGTTGTGCGTCAGGTATTCGTCGTCCTTATCGTGCGGCACGGCGATGAGGGCGCACATGTTGGTGATGCCCATCGCAATCAGGCATTGCTTGAGCGCATCGTGCAGCTTGCGACCCAGCCCCCCATGGCGCACGTCGCGCGCCAGGTAGATCGACGTCTCGACCGACCAGTCGTATGCCTCGCGGCTGTTGAGCGGGCTCACGTAGGCATAACCCACCGGACGCCCGTCCAGCTCCATCACCAGATACGGATAGCGCTCGAGTGTACACTCGATGCGCC
This sequence comes from Collinsella sp. CLA-ER-H5, assembly GCF_040092375.1. Taxonomy (NCBI): domain Bacteria; kingdom Bacillati; phylum Actinomycetota; class Coriobacteriia; order Coriobacteriales; family Coriobacteriaceae; genus Collinsella; species Collinsella sp. CLA-ER-H5. The sequence goes on along the minus strand of NZ_JBBNLR010000024.1, from coordinate 28,129 downwards.
CGGCGAACTCCTCGGCGCTCGGCACCTCGTATTCGCAGGTAATCGCCGTCTTAAGCACATACGGCTCATAGATGGCAAGCAACGCCGGCGCGTCATCGGGCGTCGCCAGGCGAATCGTCGGCTCGGACATCTCGGCCATACAACCCTTCCCTCTCAAAAGCAAAGGCCGCCCCGCGCCAAACCCAGGCGCAAGGCGGCCCCTCGTCATTACATCAACCTACAGGACAGCCGCCAGCGCGTCGATGTCCTCCTGGATCGTGGCCCAGCTGGTGCAAAAGCGCACCACCGTGCGGGTCTCGTCGTACTTTTCCCAGTACTCGATCGAGGCGTGCTCGCGAATGCGGGCCATGTCCTCATTGGGCAAAATCACAAACTGCTGGTTGGTGGGCGTCTCCAAGAAGAACTGGTAGCCGTGCTCGTGCAGCACGCGACGAAGCGCCTGCGCCGTCTCAATCGCCTGGCGGCCAATCTCAAAATACAGGCCGTCGGTAAAGAGCGCCTCAAACTGCACGCCCGTCAGACGACCTTTGGCAAGCAGCGCTCCATGCTGCTTAATGCGCGGAATGGGGTGTGCCGGAGCGTGCATGCCGCAAAACACCACGGCCTCGCCGCAAAGCGCGCCGCACTTGGTGCCGCCAATGTAGAACACGTCGCACAGCTGCGCCAACTCGGGCAGGGTAATGTCGCACTCATCGGCCGCCAGCGCATAGGCCAGGCGGGCGCCATCCACAAACAGCGGAATCTGGTGCTTCTGGCACACCGCATGGATCGCCGCGAGCTCGGCGGCAGAGTACAGCGTGCCATACTCGGTCGACATGCTCACATACACGGCGCCCGGGAATACCGTGTGCTCGTAGCTCTCGTTTTCGTAGAACACCTGGATATAGTTTTCGAGATCCTCGGCATGCATCTTGCCCTCGTAGCCGGGGATGGTGAGTACCTTGTGGCCACCAAACTCGATGGCGCCCGCCTCGTGGCAGGCAACGTGGCCGGTCTCGGCGGCGACCACGCCCTCGTACGGCGCGAGCAGCATGTCAATCACCGTCGCATTGGTCTGCGTGCCGCCCACCAGCAAAAACACGTCGGCATTGGGAGCCTGACAGGCCTCGCGGATAAGCTGCTTGGCACGCTCGGTATGCGCATCGGTGCCGTAGCCGGGCTGCGGTTCCATATTGGTGTCGACGAGCGCTTGCAGCACCGCCGGATGTGCACCGTGGGAATAGTCATTGTTGAACGCGAGCATGGCAATCCTCTCTTACCAGGTATCGTCCAGATGATTCAGGTGGGGCTATTGTACGCCGTGAGGATAGGCAATGCGCGCGGCAAGGCACTCAAGTGCCAACACCAGGGCAAAGCCGCAACTCACGTCAGTCAAAAAGTGTGCACCGATCACGATACGGCCAAAGGCGACGAGCGCCGCGACGGCCGCCGCGACCCAAAAGACCACGCGGCGTCGCGACGGCTTTTCCTTAAAGGCCGCCGCGGGAAGCCCGGCGAGCATAAGGCCGATCGCCGCATGCGCCGTGTGTCCGCTCGCAAACGACTTGAAGCCGTCCTTGATCACGCCGGCGGCGATATAGGCCCACTTGTCGGGGTTACCGATCACCCACCACGGCTGAAAATTGAGCCCCGGCGTGACCTCGATCACGCGCATGCGCGGGCGTGACCACAACGGCTTGACAATGACGTTGAGGATGATGGCCTGAGCGACCCACACGGCAAGCACCATCAGCGCCCAGCGCGTGAGCTCGTCGGGGTCGGTGTCGCGCGTAAGGCGATAGACGACAAAGTTGGCAGCGATAACCAGCACAAACGTCAACACCAACTGAACCGCGACGAGTTTGCCGCCAACCAGCAGGGACGAAATAATCTCGTAGCCGGCCAAGCCAACATTGACGAGGATGCCGAGCACGGCGAGCCATTTGCTCCCCCTGGAATCGGGACGCACCGCGCGCACGAGCATAACGCCCGCGATGCTCGCCGTCAGCTCAAACGGCAGCTCGCCGGCGGCCTCGATAAAGCGTCCGTACATGCTGCCGATGTTGAACAGCGCACTCGAGATCTGGTAATCGAAGAAACTGCCCACGCCCAGACAAAGGCACAGGACAACCGCAATGGCAGCGGCGTCTTTCTTGTAGATGTACCCGAACATGCTTTCCTTTCCATCGGGCGAAGGGTCGACCCGCAACGTGGTGGGACAAAGTTATCAGTAGTTTTGTCCCACCGACTTACTTGTTAGTCATCGTCAGTAGCGCCCAGCTGCTGCAGCAGCATGAGTGTGGCCGCCACGGGGCCGGCGCCGTCGTTGGCGTCGAGGCCGCGACCCAGGCCGCTGCCCGCGCCGGCGCCCGCCTTGTAGGGCACCGACAGCTTGCGGCTCTTGGGGAAGTTCACCGCGCCATAGCGATTCTTGAACTCAAAGGCTACCTTCTTGGGAACGTCAACCCCCAGGAAGGTAATGCGCCCGCCGCTGAGCGTGACGCTCTCGAGCCCCAGGCGCTCGCCGCGAATGCGGATGCGCGCGCGGTTGAACAGATTGAGCCCCGCCAACGGCAGCTCGCCATGCGCGGCCTCGGTCTCTTCCTGCACCTCGTCGATGCTCTCCAAGTCCTCGGCCGCCGCGAGTTTGCGGTACACGAGCACGCGCTGGTCCACCGCCGGCAGGTACTCCTCGGACAAGAAGTAATCGGCCGGCAGGTTAATGCCCACGCTCGCCGCCTCCACGCCGGCATCGTCATCGCCGCGCGCCTCGGCCACGGCCTGGCCCAACATCTGCGTAAACAGGTCAAAGCCCACGCTCGACAGGTTGCCGTGCTGCTCGGCACCCATCAGCGAACCGGCGCCGCGGATCTCCAGGTCGCGCATGGCGATGCGCATGCCGCTGCCCAGGTCCTGGAACTCGGAAAGTGCGGTCAGACGCGCCGTGGCCTCCTCGGTGAGCGGCAGCTCACCCGGGAACATAAAGTACGCGTATGCCTGCGTGGCCGAGCGGCCAACACGGCCCTTGAGCTGGTAGAGCTGTGCCAGACCCAGGCGCTGCGAGTCCTCGATGATGAGCGTGTTGGCGGTCGCGTTGTCGATGCCGCTCTCCACGATGGTCGTGGCGATGAGCACATCGATCTTTTTGGTCGCGAACTCGATCATCACGTCCTCGACCTCGCGCGGGCTCATCTTGCCGTGCGCCACGCCCACGCGCGCCTCGGGCGCGGCCTCGTGCACGCGTGCCACAGCGTCATCGATGGTCTTGACGCGGTTGGACACGTAGTACACCTGTCCGCCGCGACCCACCTCCAGGCGAATCGCCGCGCTCACCACGTCGGGGTCGTACTCCCCCACGTGCACGATCACGGGGCGGCGCCCAGTCGGCGGCGTGGTAATCAGGCTCATATCGCGCACGCCGCTCGTGGCCATCTGCATGGTACGCGGGATGGGCGTGGCCGAAAGCGTGAGCACGTCGATCTGCTCGCGCAGGTTCTTGAGCTGCTCCTTGTGCTGCACGCCAAAGCGCTGCTCCTCGTCGATGATCACCAGGCCCAGGTTCTTGGGGTTCACATCGGCCGAAAGCAGGCGATGCGTGCCGATGAGCACATCAATCGTGCCCTCGGCAAACGCCTTGAGTGCGCGCTTTTGCTGCGCCGGCGTGCGAAAGCGGCTGAGCACCTCGACCTCAAGGCCAAACGGGGCAAAGCGTTCAAAGAACGTCTCGTAGTGCTGCTGGGCCAGAATGGTCGTGGGGCAGAGCACCATGACCTGGCGACCGGAGTCCACGCACTTAAACGCCGCGCGCAGGGCGACCTCGGTCTTGCCAAAGCCCACGTCTCCGCACAGCAGGCGGTCCATGGGCTTGGGCGCCTCCATATCGGCCTTAATATCGGCGATGGCCTCCAGCTGATCGCGCGTCTCGTCGTAGGGGAAGCTCTGCTCCATCTCGATCTGCTCGGGCGTGTCGGGCGGGCAAGCGATACCGGTAATCGAAGAGCGGCGCGTATACAGATCGACCAGGTCAAACGCCAGCTTTTTGGCGTTCTTGCGCGCCTTGTTGGTGGCACGCGTCCAGTCGGCGGTGTTGAGCCTGGTCAGGCGCGGCTTGTCGCCGTCGGGGCCAACATAGCGCGTGATGCGGTCGACCTGCTCAAGCGGCACGTAGAGCTTGTCGCCATCGGCATATTCCAGCAAAAAGTAGTCGCGCTCCTTGCCGCCCACTTCCTGGCGCGCGATCTCGCTAAAGAGCGCGATGCCATGCGTTGCGTGCACCACGTAGTCGCCCGGCTTAAAGGGGAAGGTGATCTGCGTAATATCGACCTTGCGGCGGCTGCGGGCGCGGTTGGCGTCCATGCGGGCGTTGAGGTCGGCGATCGAGAACACGGCCAGATTGGCATCGGGCACCACCACGCCCTGCGGCAGGGCGGCGTCCACAAAGGTCACGCGCCCGCGCGAGATGGTGGGCACGGCGGCGCCGGCGGCAGCCTGGGCCGCACCCGCCTCGAGCGAGCGGGCGTTGAGCGCATCGGCATGGCGCTCGCGAATCGAGGCATGGGCCTCCTGACGGGCAGCACGGTCGGCAGAATCCGCCGCCGCCACGCGCACACGGTCGCCGATAACGCCGGCGTTTTCGGGGGCGGCCGTCAGCGACTCCTCAAAGGTAATGCCTTCGTCGCCAAAGGTGAGCTCCATCGACTCGCGCGCACCGCGGTCGGGAATGGCAAACACGCAGGCATAGCGCTTGCCCACGACCTCCTGAATGCGCGTCATAAATCGATTGTCCGAGCCCGCAATGGCCGGCTGCTCAATCTTGAGCTCGGCCGTAACCGCGCCGCCGGCACGAATCAGGCTCACGTAGTTCAGGCGCTGCTGAGCACCAAAGTCGAGCTGTTGGGCACGCACGTACAGGCCGTCCAGACGGTCGACCCCCGCCTCGCCGGCACGGGCCTCGATATCCTCGTAGGCGCGCAGGCAGTCATCGAACAGCGAGCGCGGCTCGGACAGGACCACAAGCGCCTTGCCGCTCACGTGCGCCAACGGGCTCACGGTCTGGCCGTACATCACCGGCAAAAAGCGGTCGAGCTCGGGCGTGACGATGCGCGCGTCCACCATCTCGAGCAGCGCCGCCAGCTTGCTATCGCTCTGGCTGGCGCGATAGAGCGCCACATGCATGTTGTGGACGGCCTCGTCGGTGAGCGCCAGCTCGCGGCACGGGAAGATCTCGATGCTGTCCTCGTTGCCGATGGTTTGGCCCGTGGAGCTCACCATGCGGCGGATGCGGTCGATCTCGTCGCCAAAGAACTCAATGCGCACAGGTGCTTTTTCCTGCGCGGGAAACACCTCGACGGTGTCGCCGTGCACGCGGAACAGGCCGGGCGCGTCGGCGGCGCCGGCATTGGTGTAGCCCATGCCCACCAGGCGATGCGGCACCTCGTCAAAAGGAATCTCCTCGCCCACCGCAAAGGTCGTGGACTCCCAGTAGTGGCTCTCGACCGGCGGCACGCAGCGCAGCAGCGCGCGGGCCGAGGCGACCATGATGCAGTTATCGCCGCGCACGATGCGCCCTAAAGCCTCGCAGCGCTGGGCCACCACGGCGTCGTCGGGCGCCTGCTCACGCCATGGATAGTCTTTGCGCTCGGGAAAGCGGCACACATGCGCCAGACCCACATAGGCGGCCAGGCTGCGCGCGGCGCGATCGGCCGCATCCTCACCACTCACGATGTAGACCGTGGGACGCGGACGGCGCGCAAACTGAGCTGCCGCCATGAGCGTGCGGCCCGACTGCGACACGGCCAGCGTCACGTCCTCGCCGGCATCGAGCCCGGCCTCGACGGTCTGCAGGGCCTCGGCAGTGTAGAGCTGCGCGGCTATACGGTGAATGAGCATGTGGTCCTCCGGCATCGCAACGCCAAAAGCCCGCCGGGGCAGGCTCGGCGGGTCGTACGTCAAATACATTGTCTGTCATGGTAGCGCATGGAGAGGACTCCGGCTCAAGGGCAAACCCAGCCCCGCAAAAAACGCCAGACGAAGATGCGTTCCGCCCTACCCCGCCACGCGCACGCTGGGGCACAAATCTGCCAGCGGACACTCGTCACACTTGGGTTTGCGGGCGTCGCAGATCTCGCGACCAAAGGTGATCCACTGATGGTTGACCGACTCCCAATACTCGTGCGGCAAAATCTTGAGCAGATCCTGCTCGGTCTTGAGCGGTTCCTTGGCATGCGTCTTGGGACTCAGCATCAGGCGGTGCGCAATGCGGTTGACGTGCGTATCCACCGCGATGCCTTCCACGATGCCGTACCCCACGTTGAGCACGATGTTCGCCGTCTTGCGTCCCACGCCCGGCAGCTTCACGAGTTCCTTCATGTCGGCCGGCACCTCGCCGTCATAGTCGGTGACGATCATCTGCGCGGCCTCGACGGCATGCTTGGCTTTGCTCTTGTAGAAGCCGAGCGACTTGATGGTGTCCGCCACGTCAGCTACGCTCGCCCCGGCCATGGTCTCGGGCGTGGGCCACTGGGCAAACAGCCGCGGCGTCACTTTGTTGACCTGCGCATCGGTCGTTTGCGCCGAAAGCAGCACCGCGATCAGCAGGCGGAAGGGATTCTCGTGGTCCAAAAAGCACTCGACCGGGCCATAGCGACGGTTGAGGCGCTCACACACCTCGATGGCGCGCTCGCGCTTGGCGGCATTGGTCTCGCGTGGCATAACGACTCCTCGGCTCAACGGCACAATAAACTTATGGGCACAATTGTCCCACGTCCGAGACGCTTACGTCTCCAAGAATGCGCCGGTCTGACGGCTCCACAGACTCGCGTACTCTCCACCCGCCTCGACGAGCCGCGCATGCGTGCCGTCCTCGACAATCTCACCATCGGCCAACACCACAATGCGGTCGAGCGCCGCCACGGTGGACAGGCGATGCGCCACCACAATGGAGGTACGTCCATGCATCAGGTTTTCGAGCGCCTCCTGCACCAGCGCCTCGGACTCGCTGTCGAGGGCAGAGGTCGCCTCGTCGAGCACCAGAATCGGCGCGTCGGTGAGAATCGCGCGGGCGATGGCCACGCGCTGACGCTGGCCGCCCGAGAGCTTGACGCCGCGCTCGCCCACCATGGTGTCAAAGCCACGAGGCAAGCGGTCGATAAACTCCAGGGCGTTGGCCAGGCGCGCAGCCTCGCGAATCTGCTCATCAGTGGCGTTGGGACGACCGTAGGCAATGTTTTCTCGAATGGAGCGGTGGAACAGCAGCGCTTCCTGCGGCACGTAGGCAACCTGGCGACGCAGGCTCTGCTGCGTGCAGTGCGAGACATCCTGACCGTCCACGAGCACGCGGCCGCCCTGAACATCGTCCAGACGCAGCAGCAGCTTGGTGAGCGTCGTCTTACCCGAGCCCGATTTGCCCACCAGGCCCACGCGCTGGCCCGCCGCCACATGAAGTGTCAGGTCATCGAACACGTTCTCGCCCGCCGCAGCGTCACGGTACGCAAAGCTCAGGTGCTCAAAATCAATCCCGCCCTCGGTCACTTTGAGCTCAGGGGCGTCCGGGTCGTCTGCCACCAAACGCGGCTCGTCCAGCACGCGCGTCATCTCGGCCGCATCGCCCAAAGCGCGGTTGATGCGCTGCATCATGGAACTCACGTAGTTCAGGCGCATGGTGAGGTTATAGGTGTAGGTAAAGATCATGACGAGCGAGCCGGCCGAGATGCCAAACCACGCGTTGCCACCCGCCACGAACACACTCACCACGGCCATGGTGATGACGATAAGGCCCGAGGTCGTAAAGTTGCGCTGCATCATGGCGTGCATCGAGACCGTCTCGGCATCGCGCGCGGCGCGGTCGGCGGTGTCGAACAGATCGCGTTCAAAGTCCTCGCGCCCGCAGGTCTTGACGGCCAAGATGTTCGTGACCGCGTCGGAGAGCACGCCCGAGAGCTTGTTCTGCGCGGCGGACGTCGCGGCCGAAAGCGGCATGATGCGCTTGTACATAAGCCAGACAAACGCGATGTAGACGACCATGATGCACACCAGGATCACGGTAAATGCGGGCACCACCGGGGCGAGTGCGGCCACGGTACAGATGACCGAGGTGATGGTGGGGATGAGCGAATACACCGTCACGTCCACCAGACCCGTGTAGCCGCTCATAAAACGGCTTGTCTGGCTCACAAGCGATCCGCCAAAGCGGCTGGTATGGAATGTCATGGATTGGTTGGAGAGCGTGTCGAAGCACAGACGCGCCAGGTGATAGTTGCCCGCAATCTCGAGCTTGTAGACGGTGTAGTCCTGCAGCTTGGAGAGGATCTGGCCTGCCAAGTTGACGAGCACGAGCGCTAGGATATAGGGGCCGAAGACCTCAAACACCTGGTCACCCGCCACGGGGCCGGCCTGGACGCGGTCGACGATGAGGGCCATCACGTAGGTGTTGGCAAACGTGAGCAAAAAGATGTAGCCCGCCGACGAGAACACCGAGAGAAAGACGATCAGCGGCTGCGTGCGCGTGACGTCCCAAAAACGCTGCAGCGTGCGGCGCACGGTGGAGCGTTTGAGCGGACTGGTGCTTCTCTGAGACATGGGCTTCCTTTCGCGTCTGATAGGGCGAAACGCCATTGTTGCACATTGAAGCGCACTTCAGGCAAGCACGATGCGAAAAGCAGCGGGGCACCCGCGTTTACACCGGCGCCCCGCCGTCAGATGCAGCTAGTCCTCGTCTTTTTGGCCTGCGAGCAGCTCCGCGGATGTGAGCCCCAAAATCTCATCGGCTTGGTCGGCATCCTCCAGCGCGTCGATGTCCTTGAGCTTGCGCTCCATGACGTTGGTGCGCGTGGTAATGATGCCCTCGACCGTTTTGCCCGCGGTCTCGATCTGCTGCTGGGCGCGGCGCAGCGCCGCCTGATAGCGCGGCAGCTCGGCCTTGACGGCGGAGAGCACGCGCAGTACGTCGTCGGTACGTTTTTGCAGCCTAAACGTCTGGTAGCTCATCTGCAGACTATTGAGGATGGCCGCCATGGTGCTGGGGCCGGCAACGTTGACGTGATAGTCGCGGCCCAGGGTCTCGATAAGCCCGGGGCGACTGACGACCTCGGCGTACAGCCCCTCAAACGGCACGAACATAATGCCAAAGTTGGTCGTTGCCGGCACACTCAGGTACTTTTCGCAGATGTCTTTAGCCTCGCGCTTGACCATGGTGTCGAGCGTCTTGCGCGCAGCCGCCACGGTCTCCGTATCGCCCGACTCCTGCGCGTCGAGCAGATGCTCGTACGCATCACCCGGGAATTTGGAGTCAATCGGCAGCAGCACGGGGTCGCCCTCGTCTACCGGCAGCTTGACGGCAAACTCAACACGCTCCGAGGCGCCAGGCTTGGTGGCAACGTTTTCCAGATACTGGTCGGGCGTAAGGATGTCCGCCAGGATCGCGCCCAGCTGCACCTCGCCCAAAATGCCACGCGCCTTGACATTGCCCAGCACGCGCTTAAGGTCGCCCACGCCGGTGGCGATAGACTGCATGTCGCCCAGGCCCTTGTACACGGCCTCGAGCTGGTCGCTCACCTGCTTAAACGATGCCGACAGTCGGTCGTTGAGCGTGCGAGAGAGCTTCTCGTCCACCGTCGCACGCATTTGGTCGAGCTGCACGTTGTTGTCTTTGCGGATGGCGCCCAGCTGGGCATCGACCGTCTCGCGCACCTTGTCCAGGCGATGCTCGATGCCTTCGCGGTTGGCGCCAAGCTGTTGGGCCGTCTCGCGGCGCAGGTCATCCATACGGTCGCCGGCCTGCGAGAACTCGCGCGCAATGGTCAGGTAGCGCTGCTGCTCTACGGCGGCGTCGGTCGTCTGCTGCTGCGCGATGGCATTTGCCGTGCGGCGGGTTTCGGCCAACGCGACGTTCAGGGTGTCGAGCGTGCTGTTGGCCTGCTCGAGCGCTGCCAGCGTTTCCGCGCTACTGTCGCCACGCTCCCGCAACTCGGCACGCAGGCTCTTGAGCTGGAGGGCGCAAGCCACAGCAACCCCCACCGCCACCAAGGCAATCACAACAAGCACAATATCAATAGCAGACATAAACTCCGCCCAACAAACCCAATCGATCATCAATCAAAACCGCGATCAATCTTACCCCGCCACACACACCGGGCGCCCGGCCCCTTCTTGGGCGCCCCTCTCCTCCGCATATTCCATAATGCGGCGAGCCGTTTTCCTGCTCACCTTTGAGTCATCGCCGGCCAAGTATGCGTATACGTTTCCTTTATTCAGGCGCAGAGCACGGCAGAGGCCATAGCGCGTTACACCCGATTCCTCCAATGCTTCCAGCGTTTTCTTTCTCATCAGGGCGTTCACCCTTCTATCGGCCGCCGGCTTTTCCTTCACCGCTCTATACGCACGCCAAACGTTGGCATAACGATTAGGGAGCTCACTTTTGGCGCATAGAGACGCCATGCTACCCGCTTGACCGTACAAGGATAAAACGTCTCGATAATCCCGTTCCATCCACGAGCCCTCGGATAAACCCAGAACGTATTCGGCTTTTCCTTGCGCCAAAGCGAGCAAAAACAGAGCCTCCGCCACGCGCGGCGCATCCGTCGTCGCCTGCTCAACCAATTTTCTAAAACTCAGCGACTGCTGTCCGGATAGCTCTCGGCAATAGCCTTTTAAGAATCCCTCAAAGGTCAGATTCAACCGAGCACCTCCTTTTTGTATTACCTGTATCCCTTATTATTATTCATCTTCAATAATACTATTCAGTCGCACGACAGGACCCACAGGATGCAAGGATTCCACTCGTGGCGATAATCCCTACACCCTAGAAGTCCTAATGCGACAAACGCTAGCTCTCCCAGCCGGCGCGGATGGTTGTTATGACGTCATCTAGGCGCTGGCCCAGGGCCGTTAGATGTTGGAGCACCTCGTTGGGCGATGCACCGTTGAGGATGCACGTGAGGGCATACGACGCCAGAAAGATGGCCGCAAGCCCCAACGGGATGAGCACGATCATCGCCAACGTACGCAGGCGCTGGGCCCAGCGACGGCGACGCGCACGATGCTTGTCGAACGCGAGCTCCTGCGCATATGAATCTTGCTGTACGGAATAGGCCTCTGGCGCCGATTCACACCCGGGCACAGCTGCAGGTACAGCAGCGGGCACGACGTTTTGCACGGGCGCCTGGTTGGCAACCCCTTGCATTTGCATCTCCATGAGTCGTTGCTGCTGACGCAGCATGCGCTCAGCTTGTTGCTGCGGAGTCTCAAGAAACAGATCCATGCTGGCCTCCAAAATCGGAGCATTCGACGCTTACGACCAGCATCCCGCACCGCCATGACCGCGACAACGCAATCGCCGGCAATAGCCACAAAGTTTCTTTTGCTCAAAAGCTGTCGAAAAGCTCAACAACTCCCCTACCAGCACTTTCTCTGAGCTTTTTTCGCCAACAATCTTTTGGCCTTCCACCCTTACGCCAACTGACCAAAATCTAACCAATAGCTTGACGAAAATTGTGGAGACCGGGACCCCACAAAAACGTGCCGCCCCAAAAAGGGGCGGCACACAACCTTTTTTATCAGCTTTTCTGTATCGAGCACGCGACGACCCAACGCCGGAGCGCAAGGCGGGGAAATACCTTTGCCTCGCGCGACTCTGCGAAGCCGTGAGCGAGAGGGAAAGGTATTTCCCCGCCCTGCGCTCCGCAGCAGCCAGCGCCAAGCGCTAGTAGTTCACCACCTGCTCCTCAAAGTACGCCTTGGGGTGGTTACACACCGGGCACACCTCAGGTGCCTCGGCACCAACGTGCAGATGTCCGCAGTTCAGGCACTTCCACACCTTTACGCCCTCGCGCTCAAACACCTCGCCCGACTCAATGCGCTCGACGAGCTTGTTGTAGCGCTCCTCGTGGGCCTTCTCGACGGCGGCGACGCCACGGAACTTCTCGGCGATCTCGGCAAAACCCTCCTCCTCGGCGGTCTTGGCAAACTCGTCATACATCGTGGTCCACTCGTAGTTCTCGCCCGCGGCGGCGTCGCGCAGGTTGTCCAGAGTGCCCGGAACGGCGCCGTCGTGCAGATATTTAAACCACAGTTTGGCGTGCTCGGACTCGTTACCCGCCGTCTCGGCAAAGATATTCGAGATCTGAACGTAACCGTCCTTTTTAGCCTTGGATGCATAGTAGCGATACTTGGTGTGCGCCTGGGACTCACCGGCAAAAGCGGTCTCAAGGTTCTTCTTGGTTTGGGAGCTCTCAAAATCCATAGGTGTACTTCCCTTCAATACATGCCGCCCATAGGCTTTGAGCGGCCTTATTTTATGGTACCCCCTGCCGAAAATCTAAACCTTACAATCCTGTTCTTCAGATTTCCACGGGCTAAATGCTCAGCCAGCGATCGCCCTCGGCTCGGCAAAAGCCCTCACGCTCCAGGTCGGCCAGAATGCCCGCGACAAGCTCGCGCTCGACCGGCCCGCGCCCAGCCGCCGCTTCCATATCGTTAACGCCCACCACGGCATCAGCAAGCGTAATCCCCGCCGGTTGGCCATCGCGCGCTGCCAGCAACATGCGCACGATATGCGCGCGCTTTTGGCGACGTGAGCCCTCAAACTTTGATTGACGGCTATAGCCCGCCGAGCGCCTGGACGGATTGGGCAACGTCTTTTTTAGATATGCGCCGTAATCCAGCAACGCGTAATACCACGCGCGCGGCGTGTCGGCATCATCGAGCGGCACGGCAAAGGGAGCGATCTCGTCGGTCGCCGCACCGGGGGCCGCCGGACAGGCCGCCTGAATCAGCGGCACCAGCTCGCGGTCGGGAACAGCCGGTACATCGGGAAAGAAGTGATGCAGAAAGACCGTGCGCACGTTGGTCTCCAGATACACGCCTGGAAGGTCAAACGCAAACGACCGGATACCTTGCGCCGTTGCCGGGCCAATACCAGGCAGAGCGACCAAGTCACGCGTCTCACGCGGAAACTCACCGTCCCAGTCCTCCACAACGCGCTGAGCGGCCTTGTGGAGCGCCAGAGCGCGTCGGTTGTAGCCCATGCCCTGCCAAGCGTCCAAAACATCGGAAGGCGCGGCTTGGGAAAGCGCCTGCACGGTCGGAAAGCGATCGAGCCACGCCGGCATACGCGTCTCCACGCGTGGCACCTGTGTTTGCTGCAACATGACCTCGGAAAGCCAAATGATGTACGGATCGCGCGTGCGGCGCCACGGAAGGTCGCGATAACGCAGGACCCCTTCCGAACGAATCATCGAACGAAAGGGGTCCTGAATCATATCTATGCTCCTTATGCGGCGCTATTCCTCCCGGCAAGCGAACGCGCAGGTGGCGTACTCGGGAAACGCGTCGCGGTCGGCGAATTTGGAATCGACGGCCAGGAACTGGCGGTGAGCGACGATGTCGCCGAGCGAAACGGAATCGAGGTAGTCGCGCATCAACGCTTGAGCTCCGGCCCACAGGGGATGATAGCAGCACGTGCCCATGCGTGCACAGTCGCCATCGGGTGCGGTGCAATCATTCATAACCATAGGGCCCTGAACGGCCTCGACGACCTGACGAACGGTGACGTCGTCCGGACTGACCTTGAGACGCATGCCACCGTGGACGCCACGCAGGCTCTCCACAATACCGGCCTGGACCAAACCGTGCTGAATCGAACGGGCAAACGAATACGGAACATTGACCTCTTCGGCAGCGGTGCGAACAGAAAGCAAACGCTCCGGATCCTCGGCAAGCATCGCCAACATACGAAGGGCGTAATCAGTCTTCCTCGATATGTCCATTTTTCCCCTTTCAAGGAATACGAACAGCTCGAACGAGCTCCGGGGCCGAGCTTGTGTCGAGACGCTAAATGACCGCTAGGACATCCAAATGGTAAATCGGATATCCACTGAACGCCGCGCTCGGAGCGAAATGCATCAGATGCGGCCTACAGTGCAATTTAGTATAGCCTAACCCCCTGTCTCGTTGAACAGGTGTTGCGCAACAAAGCTGTTGTTCAGACAAATATACTTATTAGATTTTACTTGCGTTCCCGAAGGCGCGGGGATTCTGGGCGAAGATGCGCCAGGGCGATCGTTCTATCGAAACAAAGTGCATCAAACGCAAAAAGCCACGTCCGAAGACGTGGCTTTAATTGCGTTGGCGGGAAGTACGGGGCTCGAACCCGCGACCTCCGACGTGACAGGCCGGCGCTCTAACCAAACTGAGCTAACTCCCCAGGCAGACGTTCGCGTTTGTTTCCGCTCGCGTGCGCTGCGGGGATTAGTATACACAGAAGTCTGTCCGGCGCGCAACAACTTTTTTGAAAAAATTTTTCGGTCCCTCCGGGAGGGTCTCCGGGGCTGGGGGCGGGGGTTAAGTTTGCTGCTCTACAGTCCTGCGCAAGACGGAAAGCACATTAAGTGCTTTCCTTTGCGTGCGGAACTCGCGACAAACTTAACCCCCGCCCCCAGCCCCGGAGACCCTCCCTGCCGTCACTTTCTTCAACCAGTTCTTGTTGCTCGCCGCTTCGCGGCTCGGCGGCCCCGTTCTCCGTGGCGGGGTTGTCTTAGATTCTTGTTGGGACTCTGCCTTTGGCTCAAATGGAAACGGGAGACGCATCTGCATCCCCCGCTTTTGTTGTGGTTACTCTAGATCAATAAATTTGATGCTTAGGATCTTGCCGTCTTTGACGAGCATTCTGGCCATGGTGGGGCCTCGGGTGCCTCTGGGGTAGCTGGCGCTGCCCGGGTTGAGGACTAGGCAGCGGCCCACCTGGGCTTCTTTGGTTACGTGGGTGTGGCCGTTGATGGCTACGTCTACGGATCCCACCGGAAGGTCTTCGCGGTAGTGGGCTACGGCGAATTTGAGGCCTTCGTAGGTAAAGAGCGCAAGACGGTCTACATCGGGGCCGTAGTCGCGGTAGTAATCGTTGTTGCCCAATACGGCCCGCACAGGGGCGATGGTGCACAGGTGCTCGTAGTCCATCTCTGACGTGAGGTCGCCGGCGTGGATGATCAGGTCTGCGCCCTCAAGCTCATCCAAGAGCGCAGGCGATAAATAGCCGTGGGTGTCCGAGATGATGTCGATACGCTTGGCGCTTGCACTGTTCATGGGATCCCTTCCGCAAAAAAAACGATTCGGCAGATACATACAAAAAAGGCCCCACGGCTCCGCAGACGATGGGTCTACAGGGCTGCGGGGCCAGTGTGCTAGAGGCTCAGGGCCTTCTTGAGCGGCACGACGCGGCGGCGCGAAACCGGCACGCGTTCGTCGACGCCCGTAATGCCCAGCTGGATGGCGCCCGAGGGCACCGTCTCAACGTCCGTGACGCACGCCAAGTTGACGATATAGCGGCGGTGAACACGGAAGAAGCCAAAATCGCAGAGCTTGGCCTCAAACTGCGCCAGCGAGGTCGTCGACAAAAAGCGATCATCGACGGTATAGATGCAGGAGTAATCGTCCTTGGCCATGATAAAGCGAATGTCGTCCACGGGAATGAGCACCTTGCGGCCGCCCTTTTCCACCGGGATACGCTCGATGGTCACCTTGCTGTCCGTAACCGGCTTGGCGCGTTGCATGACCTTCTCGATCGCGCGATCCAAGCGAGCTTCCTCGACCGGCTTCATCAGATAATCGACGGCATCCACGTCGAATGCCTCGACCGCATGGTCGCTATACGCAGTCACAAACACGATCGCCGGCGGATTTTTGAGCTTATGCAGCGCCTCGGCAAGTTGCAGGCCCGAGGCACCGGGCATCGAGATATCGAGAAACACGACATCCACGCGACTTTCCATAAGCATCTCGATGGCGGAGCGGACGCTCGACGCCTCCGTGATCGTGCCGATCTTGCCCGTTTGCTCGAGCAGGAAGCGAAGCTCCGAGCGAGCCGGCGCCTCATCATCCACAATCATCGCACGCAGCATAGGGATAAAACCTTTCGTCAACTAACTACGCCGGGCATCCGTCGCATGACGTTGAGCCCGTAGCCTTTTATTTTACTCTTGAATGTCAAAGATGCTCTCTGACAAATCAAGGTGCAGGAGCACTTTGGTGCCCTTGCCCGGCGCCGATTCGACACGCGTATAGGAGTGCGGCCCATAAAAGCGATGGATGCGCTCCGAAATATTGTGCATGGCCACACCGGCGCCGCCACCCTGGGGAGAGCTGGCGTCGGGACGGGCAGAGCGCTCGTCAAACAGTCTGGCGGCGGTACCCTCATCCATGCCCACGCCATTATCGGCCACGGCAATCAAGATTGCATCCTCGCCGTCTTGGTGAACGGTCACGTCGATCCTCAGGGCGTCGTCATCGCCCATACCATGACGTACGGCGTTCTCGACAATCGGCTGGATCACGAACGCCGGCACCAGCGTATCTTCCACGTCCTCGGACACATCGAACGTCGCAAGCACGCGGTCCTCGCCAAAGCGGGCCTTCTCAAAGGTAAGGTAGCGCTTGGTCTGTGCGACCTCGCGCGAGACCGGAATAAGCGATCCCGAGTTGTCGAGTGTAGCACGATAGAACGATGAGAACTCACGAAGCAGTTCGCGGGCCCGCAGCGGGTCGGTGCGCGTAAACGATGCAATGGTGTTCAGCGTGTTGAACAGGAAGTGCGGGTTAATCTGCGCCTGCAGCGCACGCACCTCGGCGCGCGCCGTGAGTTCCTTTTGCACCTCGAGCTCGTGGATGGCGAGCTGCGTGGACAAGATCTCGGCAAAGCCCGAGGCAAGCGCATACTGGGTACGGTCGACGGCGCGCGGGGTCTTGTAGTAGAACTTGAGCGTGCCGACGGTACGATCGCCCACCTTGATGGGGGCGATAATGCCGGCGGGAACTTGGTTGTGCGAGCCGTCCGAGCCCACGACATCCACCATACGGTTGAACGACTGCACGATGCCATGTTCGATAACGTAGCGTGTGGCAAGCGTGTGGATGGGAGAATCTGGCAGTAGTTTTTCCTCAAACTCGCCCGCGCAGGCAAGCACGTTGTCCTCGTCGGTGATGGCCACCGTCATGGCGCGCGTCTCGGGCAAAATGCGCTGACACACCAAACGCGCCGACTCCTGCGTCAGACCGCCCTTAATGTCCTCGAGCATGGCCGAGGCCACCGAGAGCGTCTCCTCGGTGTACTGGGAGCGCACCGAATCGGGATTGAGCGTCAAAAAGATAAAGATGCACAGAAAGATGCACAGCAGCGCGCAGGCAATCACCGTGGCAATCGGCTCGATACCGGTCACCAGGGCAAAAATAAAGTACATCAGCACGCAAATGGCGCAGGCAACGGCAATGATGCGAAAGATTGATAATGAACTATCGCGCTGGGCGCGGCGGTCGATCATTCGGCCCCCTCCAGGATACTGATCAGTTGTGCGTCACGCCAAAGCCCGTCCATGATCTTGGGCCAAAAGCTCTGGAAACGCAGATAGCTTGCAGCGTTTTGGCGCGCATAGGCCTTTGCCTCGTCGATACCATGGCGCCAGATGCGCAGGTAGCCCTCATGCTCGCGGGTAAACACGCTGCGGACCATAGCGGTCTTGCGCACGCGGTCGTCGAGCTCGCGCGAAATCCACGGGCCCGGGTAGGGCATGAGCGATGCCGCCGTAACGGGAATGAGCTCCTTTTGATGCGCGGCGAATGTCAACTTGGCCCGTTCGTAGTACCAACGGTATACATCCTGCATAAAGCGCGGTGAGCGCTTTTCGGACTCCGGAGGCAGATGGCGCACGGTCCACTCGTTATCGAACCACACGTCGTAGCCAAACATGCGCATGTTAAAGAGGTAATCCAAGTCCTCGCCGCGGGTGATAAACGGGTCAAAGGCCACACGCGTAAAGGCGCGGGCGTGCAGGGCCATCAGGCCACCGCACACGTAGTTGGAGCGCGAGATGCGGGTGCCCGAGAGCGCCTTTTTCATCCAACGGTTGAACTCGATGCGCTTGGTCCACCAACGATGGCAGATGCCCGCCTTGTCCGTGGGAGCCAGCGGCGAGCCGTCGCGATCGTAGAAATAGCCGCTCTTGACCAAGATCGGCAAGCCCTGACGCGTCTGCTGCCCCAACGCATAGGTCGCGCGCTTCATAAAGTCGGCGTCGATGACAGTCTCATCGTCATCCAAAAAGATAACCGCGTCATGCCCCAGCACAGCGGCACAGGCTAGCCCCATGTTGCGGATGGCGCCGTAACCTCGCAGGCTCACGCACTCGCCCGAACCCTTGGGCGCGATCTGAGCAACCCGGTCTGCGATGCGCGAGGCCTGGGTGTTGGTAACAACGGTGACCTTGAGCGTGGGATGCGCGTCGACAATCTCGTGCACGCGCAGCGACACATCGGCTGTGGCAGAAACGGGACAGACCACCAAAAGGATGATGCGCGGGATGTCACGTACCTGCTCAAGCGAGGCCAGGCAGCGGTCGAGTTCGGGATTGTCGGCGTTGAGACGCGTCGAATGGTCATAGGTGCCAGGGGCGTTTGCGCAAGCGTCATCGCCCGCCCAATACGTTGGAATCACGACCGTGGCGTTCATGCCTTACCCTCCCTGCAACACAAAAACGGGACGCCGCCAAACACAGGCGACGCCCCGCGACCTAGCTGATTCCATCATACCCACTTGGACAAATCATTGCTCGCAAGTCGCAATGTTTATTGCGGATAACCCCAAAAGAGTATCGCGGACAGGCACAATAGCCGCTCGCTCCTATGCGGCATGCTCTGCCGCCCGAGTCATGCGGGACAGGCGGACCAGCAGCATAAAGCCAACGACCAGCAGCACGCCAATGGAAAGGACGCCCAGCGACGGGTTGCCGGTCAGCGAGGTGACGACCGACACCAAGAAGGTGCCCATAACGCTTGCATAACGACCAAAGATGTCAAAGAAGCCGTAGTACTCGTTGGACTTTTCCTTGGGGATAATGCGGCCAAAGTAGCTACGGCTGAGCGCCTGCACACCGCCCTGGAACAGGCCGACCATAATGGCAAGCACCCAGAATTCAAAGGCGGTCTTTAGGAAGAACGCGGCGAACAGCACAATCCCCATGTAGGCGGCGACCGCCACCAGGATCATGTTGAGCGTGCCCACGCGTCCGGCGAGCTTGCCGTAGATGATGGCGGACGGAAAGGCCACGAACTGCGTGACGAGCAGCGCCAGCACCAGCTGCGTCGAATCGATGCCCAAGGCCGATCCGTAACTGGTGGCCATGGAAATGACCGTGTGCACACCGTCGATATAGAAGAAGAACGCGATCATGTAGACCAGCACGGTCTTGTTGTGAGCGATCTCGCGCATGGTGTGTCCGACCTCGGAGAACACACCGCCCACGATGTGGCCGATGGTGTCCTCGGGACCACGCTCGCGACCGTACTTCTGCTTATAGGTGCGAATGAGCGGCAGGGTAAAGATGAGCCACCAGGCGCCAGTGATGACAAACGACAGACGCGTTGCCAGCATGGTGGGGATACCAAGAGCGGAACCACCCATGATAAGCGCCAGGCAGATGATGAACGGCACGGTGGAACCGATGTAGCCCCAGGCATAGCCCGAGCTGGACACGGCGTCCATGCGCTCGTCGGTGGTAATGTCGGGCAGCATGGCGTCGTAGAACGTCATAGAAGAGTTAAGGCCGATGGTGCACAGCACGTACACGGTCAAAAATGCCATGGCGGACATTGGGATAGCCTGCGCCAGGCAAAGAACCAGGCCCGTGAGGAAGAAGCCCAAGAAGAACTTGATCTTGTTGCCGGCGTAATCGGCAAGCGCGCCCAGAATGGGCATGAGCATGGCAATGACCAGCGAGGCAATCGTCTGCGCGTTGCCCCAAGCGACCACCAGGTCTGCCGAGGAAGCACCGGTATTGATGGCGTTAAAGTAGATGGGCACCACCGAGGTATTGAGCAGCACGAGGGCCGAGTTTCCCACATCGTACATGACCCAGTTACGCTCGAGCTTGGTGTATTTCATGGACAGGGACCCTTCGTATTCGCCCGATATGCAGTTAGTTCATCGTACCCCAATTGCACAGAGGCACCGGTAAGGATTCGGCAAAGAGACAGGAGCGGACCCTACTCCTCGCGGTCGAACTCCTCGTCGGTGCCGAGCACGCGACCGCTGTAGTTGACGTGACTGGTCACGGCCTCCATGTCACCGGTCTCGATAAAACGCGCGACCGTGCACCCGTAATCGACCAGCGCGCGATCAAAGACCTCGGGGAAGCTCTCGTTCGAGACCTCATCGGTAAAGGGATTCTTCCATGTCAGATGGCCCAGGTTACCGGTGCGCTCGGGCAGCTCCGTCGTCACGCGATGGGCAAGGCCGTCGAGCAGCGAGTAGTCGTGCACCAACCCCTCAACCAGCGAGATCGCGCGCGTCTTTACGGAGCCGGCCGGCTCAATCGCACGGTAAAGTCGCTGCATATTGGCAACGGCAGCACCGTACTCCCCCGCCGGAATGTCAATGCCGTACACGCGTCCGGCAACATAGCTCATCAGCACGCCGGCCACGCGACTGATGCGATCGGTGGTGACGATCTCGCCCGCCGGCGGGTAATCGTCGACCGTAGCGCCATCGCGCTTAAGCTGCAGCATCAGTACATCCAGGTCGCTCTCGATCACGGCATGGACCTGACTGCTCGAATCCTCAAGCTCTGAATCGGACTCCACGATGCCAAACTGCTGCTCATAGACAAAGGGGTGGGCGTTGCGGTCGAGCACGTAATGAGACAGCAGACCCAGCGCAAAGGCGCGACCCAAGCTGGCGTCGCGCGGCAGCAGATGCGACACGCCGTCGCGTAGGCACGCGAACTGGCGAGACATGCGCGAGCGATGCATGACCTGCGCCAGCAGCGTACAGTCGGAAACACGCGGTGTCAGAATGTGAAAGAAAAACGGGTCGGGACCTTGGTTGCCCAAGATAAAGGCAATGCGCTCTTCATCGGACGTGATGACGCCCTGCGGAAGACGGTCGATGCTTTCCTCGCCAAACAGATGATGGGTGATAAGCGCGGGCATAATGATCCTTTCCATTTCATTCGATGCCACCCATTATGCCCACCGCGCGCCCATGCCAAACCTGCGATGGTAAACGACGGCACGCAAGCCTCTTACGCAAGCCCCAGGTGCGACTTGACCTCGGCGGCACGACGACGGGACACCGGTACCGTCGAGCTCACGCGGTCGAGCCTGAGCTCCATCAACCCCGTAGAGCCAATCTCAACATTGTGCACGTCTTCCAAATTGACCAGATAGCTGCGATGAACGCGAATAAAGCCCTCGGAGCTCAAGCGACGCTCGAGCGAAGAGATCGACTCATTGATCAGGTACGTTCCCTCGGCGCAGATGGCGTTGCAAAAATCGGCGCGCGCCTCAAAGTAGCAGACGTCTGCGGCGGGAATGAACACCTTTTTGCCCCCGCGGTCCACCGTCAGGCGCAAAGGCTGGCGCGGAGCATGGGCGACACGGCGAGCGCCCAGGGCAGCCTCGATCTTGTCGAGTGCCTTTGACAAGCGGGCATCCTCAACCGGTTTGACGATGTAATCGACAGCATCGAGGTTATAGGCATCGGCCGCATACTCGGCAAATGCCGTCACAAACACCACGACCGGCGGCGTCTTTAGGTTCTGCAGCGTCTCGGCAAGCTCAATTCCCGAGCGGCCGGGCATCGTGATGTCTAAAAACAACACGTCGGGCTTGTTCGACAGAATCGACTCCACGGCTTCGGTGACATTGCCCGCCTCGGCAATCTGGCCCACACGCGCATCTTTTTCCAACAGATAGCGTAGCTCAGCCCTAATAGGAGGCTCGTCGTCAACTACCAAGATGTTCCAGCCTTCGGACATATGCGCTTCCCCTCTTTTTTCTCAATCCAACCGCGTGCTACACCGTCAACGGCGCCGGTTCATGCGGCTCGCCGTTCAATTCAACGATGACCTGTGTTCCCACGCCTTCCTGGGACTTCACGCGCATGCCGGAATCTTCTCCGTAAAAGAAATGGATGCGCTGAAGCACGTTGAAGAGCGCCAGGCCGCAACCTCGCTTGATGGATCCGTCGGCGGTAATGCTCTCGGGCTCCTCTCGGCGATGCTGCTCAAACAGATGCGCGCAGACTTCTTCGCTCATACCGATGCCGTCATCTTCGACGATGATCTCCAAGCCGTCATCGGTCTCAAAAGCCCTAACACGAATAGAAAGCGGCTCGGTCTCGCGCTGCGCGTGCTTGATGCAGTTTTCGAGCAACGGCTGCAAGATAAACGGCGGCACCAGGCTGTCGCGCACCTCAAAGTCGATGTCGACCGAAACGCGCAGACGGCCGTCGCCATAACGAGCCTGCATTAGATTGATATAGCGAGTGCCCTGTTCCACCTCGTGCTCGAGCGTGGTGAGCGTATCGGAATCAGAAAGCGTCTGACGATAGTAATTGGAAAAATCGATGAGCAGCGATCGCGCCTTGTCGGGCTCGGTTCGAACGAGCGACACGATCGTGCTAATGGTGTTGAACAGAAAATGCGGGTCGACCTGCGACTGCAGGGCCCGAAGCTCCACGCGGGCTGTGAGCTCGTCCTGGCGCTCGAGCTCAAAGCTGGCGAGCTGCGTGGAGATGAGGTCGGCAAAACCCGAGGCCAACGCCGTCTGGCGCATATCGATGCTGCTCAGGCGGGGATAGTACAGCTCGAGCGTACCCACGCAATGCCCGCGCACGGTAAGCGGCGCGACAATGCCGGCGCGCAGGCGGGGAAAATAGCCGCCCGTCTCATTGGAGGCGTCGCGCGAAAATACACTCTGCTCGCCGGACTCGATCACGTTGAGCGTGGTCTTGAGCACAACCGGGGTGCCGGCAGGGCACTTTGCCGAGTCCTCGCCCCAGCTTGCCAACACCTGTTTGCCATCGGTAAAGCAGATGGCAGAGGCGATGGTCTCGGACAGGATAGTTTTAGAGGCGCCCAGGGCCGCTTCGGGCGTAAGGCCTCGCGACGTATAGGCGAATATTTTCGATGCGATGGCGAGTGTGCGGTCGGTAGCGCTCGATGTGAGGTCGTCGGGGACCACAAAGACATACGAGAAAAAGAAGCACAGCATGACCAGGCCGGCAATAACGACAACGCCCGGAACGGGATTGGGATTATCGGTTAAATCCCAGATAAGCAGCAGGATAAGCGCCGGAACGACAATACCGAGCAGGATGGCCTGAACCACATGCTGGGCCGTACGAAAGACCTTGGTAGAGTTGTAGCTCTTGCCCGGAATCAGCCTGTTTAAATCCACCGTCATCCCCTCTTGTCCTTAGCACCCATAGCAATAAAGAGGGCCGCAAGCGACCCTCTCCATTGCATTATGCAATCAAAAACTGTGTTTTACATCAAGCCATCGACAAACGGTATCTTAGGCGCTGTATTTGTTAGCCTCACCAAAAGTGCCAGCCTCGACGATCCAGCCATCCTTCATGATGACGTCCATGTTGTCGGTGTTGAGCACGTGGATGTCGGCGGCGACGTCACCGTTGACAACCAGCAGG
Organism: Collinsella sp. CLA-ER-H5; assembly: GCF_040092375.1. Classification (NCBI taxonomy): domain Bacteria; kingdom Bacillati; phylum Actinomycetota; class Coriobacteriia; order Coriobacteriales; family Coriobacteriaceae; genus Collinsella; species Collinsella sp. CLA-ER-H5. The sequence goes on along the minus strand of NZ_JBBNLR010000024.1, from coordinate 4,683 downwards.
TCGGCGCACTTGCCGGCCTCGATGGAACCGGTCTCGTCCTCGATGTGGCACATCTTGGCACCGTTGAGGGTGGCGCAGGTGATGGTCTCGACCGGAGTGAAGCCGATCTTGTCGACGAACTCGTACATCTCCTCGATGGAGCAGGTGCCGTACGGGGTGACGAAGGAGAAGGAGTCGGAGCCGATCGTCATGACGACGCCGCGCTTCTTGGCCTCGCGCAGGCAGTCGTAGTTGCGCTGCAGCTCCTTCTCGACCAGGGTGCCCTCGTACTTGTCGTGCAGCTCGGGGACGTAGACGGGCGGATAGGTGGCGTACCAGGTGGGCAGGAAGGCGATCGTCGGGGTGAAGAAGGTGCCCTGCTCGGCCATGAGGTCCATGGTTCGCTCATCGATATCGAAGCCGTGAATCAGCTGCTCGCAGCCAAAGCGAACGGAATCGTAGGCAGCGGCGTGGTTGTTGTAGCAGTGGCTCCACACGGGGATGCCGACCATCTTGGCCTCTTCGACCACAGCCTGGATCTCCTCGGAGCAATAGTGCTGGTCGCGACCGGAATCCCAACGCCAGATGCCGCCACCGGTAGCCCAGATCTTGATGGCATCGGGGTTCTCACGCAGGCGACGACGGACGGCCTTGCGCAGATCCCAAGGACCGTCGACCTGATCGCCCCAGGGGTGCGATTCCTTGTTGAGCTCCTGGCTGCAGTGGTGGGAGTCGCCGTGGCCGGCAACGCGGCAGAAGCCAAGGCCGGTGGCCAGAACGCGCGGGCCCTTGAAGACGCCCTTGTCGATGCAGTCACGGATCTGGATACCAAAGCGGCCGATCTCGCAGACGGTGGTGAGGCCGTGGGTGAGGCAGTCGTAGGCCTGCTTGACGGCGACGGCCTGCTTCTCGAGAAGCGGCTGCATGACCCAATCGGTGTCATCGTCGGTCAGGTTGCCCGAGAAGTGCAGGTGGGTGTCGATCAGGCCGGGAAGGACGGTCTTGCCGGCGGCGTCGATGACCTCAACGCCCTCGGGAAGGTCCTGCATGGCGCCGGCGTACTCGATCTTGCCGTTGTCGTCGACGAGAACGAGGGAGTTCTCGACCGGCTCGGCACCGGTACCGTCGATGAGCTTGCCGCCAACGATTGCATACTTAGTGGACATGGTTCCTCCTTATGGATCCATATAGTGGGCGAGGCCATGTTGGGTTATGGCCTCACAAAGCTACCCAAGTGGTGCCGGGTTCGGTGCGCGGAAGAGAGGGGTCCGCGCACCCGATCCGCCCCGGCTGGGCGTTATTTTTTGCGGGAATTGGTGAAGGCCATGAGGGCCAGGCCAACGGCCAGCCAGCCGATCACGATGCTCCACTCCACCATGTTGAGGGAGGCGGGAGAGAACGGGACCACGAGCAGGCCAATGATGACGGCGCAGGCAGCGACAGCGAGGCTGATGCCAAACTTGCCGCCGGGCACCTCGTAAGGACGAGGCAGGTCGGGCTCGGTGAAGCGCATGCGCAGGCAAGCGAGGGCGACCATGCCGCAGGAGAAGATGAAGGCGAGAGCCGACACGTTGGTCAGAGGGATGAGCATGTTCTTGCCCAGGAACGGACCGATGACGGTGATGACGCCCAGAACGGCGCAGGCGAGCTTGGGAGCGCCGGACTTGGGATCGACCTCGGCGAACTTCTCGGGCAGCTGGCCCTTGCGGCCCATGGCGAGCATGATGCGGCTCGTGGCGCCGTAGAAGGAGTTCATCGGGCCCATGGGTCCAAGCGTGGCGATGACGAGCATGGCCAGGTACAGGAGCATGTTGATGCCCTTGAGGCAGGCAAGCGCGGGAACCGGGCTCTTAACAAACTCATGCCAGTCGAGGATGGTGCCGAACGAGTAGATGCAGACCATGTAGAAGCCGCCGGCGGCCAGCAGAGCCAGGGAGATGATCTTGCCGAACTTGTTCCAGTTGAGGCCCTCGGCTGCTTCCTCAGCCTGCTGAGGAATGGTATCGAAGCCGGCGTAGAAGAACGGGGTCAAAACCAGGACCGACACGATGCCGGCGAACAGGCTGGTGCCCTCGGTAGCGGGCTTGCCGCCGCCAGCACCGGTGACCTGGGAGAACACGGGCATGGCGTGTTCCGGCGAACCGGTGAACAGCGAGACACCCATGGCGAGCAGCATGCCGCAGAGCAGAGCCTTGGTCAGGAAGGCCTGGAGCTTGGCGGCCGAGCTGGCACCGCGGAAGTTGAGGAAGATGACGTAGACTGCAAAGCCGAGCGCGATTAGCGTCGGGAACAAGTAAACGTCGGCGCCCAAGATGGTGTAGAGCTTGACGGCGCGCAGCCACTCAAGACCGGGCAGGCTGCCGAACATCTCGGACACGAGGGTCGAAATGGCGATGGCCTCCCACGGGCACAGGATGCCGTTGCCCAGGGCCAGGAGCCAACCGGTGATGTAGCTCAGCGTACGGCCAAAGCTACGGTCGACATACTCGACGATGCCGCCCGAGATGGGGATAGCAGCCGTGAGCTCACCGAAAACAGCTCCGACGGGCACGAGGAAGATTGCACCCAAGAGGAATGCGATCATAGCGGGAACGGGACCGCCGCCCACGACCATCCAGTCGCCGACCTGCAGGACCCAACCAGTACCGATGATGGCACCGAAACCGATGGTGAAGAAGTTCCAGAGCGAAAGCGTTTTCTTCATGCCGCCGTTACCTTCGACTGCAACTTCTGCGTTCTTGTCCGCCATTGTTCCCCTCCTTTCCTTATTGACGCCTCTTTGGCGTCACCCCTTGCGCGGTCTGTTTTGCCGCGCGCTTTTATTTCGTGGCTTTAAGATACGGCCTTGGCACAGCAGCGCCGCTTGTGGCTCGACCGAAGGCAGAACTGCAAAACGAGCGGCGCCGTTTTTGGGACGAACGGCGGAAGACGTCATTCGTCTTGGACGCTTTCATCTTGTCTGCTTTTGAATACCTGTTGCCGTGACGCTTGGCGCGCGGCGCGGCAACGTTCATACCATTTGTCAGGCTTTTGGCGCACATACCCATGTGTCGCGCCTCTTTTTATGTAGGATAGACAAGTTACACATGAGGCAAGGTGATTCGAATGGCATATGGATACAATGACGGCGACCAACGGCCACAAAGCGTGCGCCTTGCTGGCCGCACCACGCCAACGCCCAGAAGCACCTCCGACAACGACAACCCGCAGCGCCCCCAAGAGCAGCCCGGGGCTTCTTCTCGGCAACAAAGCCGTACCGTGCAACAGTCAGACCGCGTGAGTACGAGCACACGCCAACGTCAGACCGACACATCGCAGCCACGCCGCTGCGATCGCCGTAAGACCGACTACTACGTTAAGCGCTCCTTTTCGCGACCTCAACGCGATCGCGGCAATTCCGCCCCTCGCCCCGCGTCGCACACCACAAGTCACGCGCTTCCGGCCCGCCGCCTACGCCTTGCGTTTTGCTCCATCGCCGCCTGCCTCGTCTTTGTGTTTTTGGGATCCTGTATCTCTCACGGATCAGCCGGTCTTGAGCCCACTGCCGAGGACAAGCTGCTTAAAGCTCCCGTCGCACCCGGTTACTCCTTTGCGTTCTCGACCCCACGCTCGCAGTGGCAGGCCGGCACCATGCCCCACATCTACCAAATTGACCCCGCATGGTCGGAGCTGCCCTATGCCGGTGGCACTATTCGCGAAAATGCTTGCGGTCCCACTTGCCTCACCATGGTCTATATCTTTAAGACCGGCCACACCGATATGACGCCGGTCGATATGTGCGCCCTTTCCGAGGCGGGCAACTATGCCCCCACCGGCGCCACCGAATGGTCATTTATGACGCGCGGCGCATGGCAGCTGGGCCTTAACGGAACGGAGCTCCATATCGATCGCAGCTCCATCACCCAGGCGCTGCGCTCGGGTGCGCCCATTATCGCATCGGTTCGTCCCGGCACCTTTACCAGTGTTGGACACTATATCGTGCTCTGGGGCATCGACGATGCCGATCAAGTGGGAGTCTACGACCCCAACTCGGCCAGCCGCAGCGCCCGCCGCTGGGGCGTCGTAGAGGTCCTCAACGAAGTCGAAGCCATGTGGGCCTACTACTAGTCATTGGGGACACTCATTGGGGACAGACTTAAATGAGTAGTCCCAGATTGCCAGGAACCGCCGGTACGGAAAGCGCATCCCACTTTGGAACTCAATGGTGAGATGCGCTTTCCGCTAGCGGTCCGTTTGGGAAACAACATCCCGCTTTTCGGCCAAATTCCGGGATGCATTTTCCCGTTGAGGACCTCAAGGGAAACTAGATCCCGTTTTGGACGTTCATCCTGGGATGCACTTTCCGCAGTTGATCGACAGTGGCCTTTAAGGACTGTCCCAAGCTGCCGGCAGGAAAGGAATGTCCCCAAGTGCCGGATTTCCGCAGTCATTGGGGACAGACTTAAATGAGTAGTCGTTGAGGACGTTCTTGTTTGACTAGTCGTTTAAGAACGTCCCCAATGACTAGGTGAATAGCAAAAGCCCCGCAGTCGGAGCGGACTGCGGGGCTCATGAAGAGAGGCTGGTTTGTGGGCGCTTTGCCTGGCGCCCACGGGAGAGGCAACGGAGTAGGGACTACTCGTGGATGCGGGTGCCGGAGAGGCCGGCCATGGTCTCGGCGGCCTTGTCCAGGGCGCCGATGATGCAGGTGCGGCCCTTGCGGGA